>JBGOXA010000215.1:0-3807 GCA_041478915.1 Dehalococcoidia bacterium | reverse complement strand
GACAGGCTACGCCATCGAGTATGATTACGTGCCCCCGTCACAGACACAAGCCACCCTGGAATCCAAGCTGGTCCCGGGCCTTTTCCTGGCTGGTCAAATCAACGGGACCACCGGCTATGAGGAAGCAGCCGGGCAAGGACTGATTGCTGGCATCAATGCGGCCAATAAAGCTAAGGGGAAGCCCCTTCTCATCCTTCGGCGTGACCAGGCGTACATCGGGGTCATGATCGATGACCTGGTAACTCGGGAGATTACCGAGCCTTACCGTCTGCTCACCTCCCGGGCTGAATACCGGCTGCTCCTGCGTCACGACAATGCCGACCTGCGCCTGACACCCATCGGTTACCAGCTAGGTCTGATTGACAGAGCCCGCTTCGATTCGGTAGAGGCCAAGCGGCAGGCCACTGCCAGAGAGATAGAGCGTTTGGAAAGGACCTTCTTCACGCCCGCCAACGAGAGCAACAGCCTTGGCGCTATCGAATTCCTTCGCCGTCCTGAAGTAAACTATCAGACGCTGTGCTCCTTGAGCGTGGGATTAGCCAGCCTGGCGGCCGACATTGCAGAGCAGGTAGAGATTGAGGTGAAATACTGGGGGTACATCGAGAAGCAGCGAAGACAGGTAGAGCGAATGCACCGCCTGGAAGAATGGCATATCCCGCCTGATATGGAGTATGACACCCTGGTGGGGCTGCGGTTCGAGGCACGCCAGAAGCTACAAAGATTTCGTCCCGCAACTCTGGGACAGGCCTCTCGCATAGATGGCGTCACTCCGGCTGACATAGCCCTCCTGATGGTACACCTGGGTAGGAGGCGGAGGCGACATTGAACCCACCCGCCGACCTCCTTCTACGTAATGCCAACGTAATAACCCTCGATCAGGCCAAGCCCACGGCAGCCATCGTAGCCATCAGGGGCAACCGCATCATGCATGTGGGCAGGGAAGAAGAGGCTGAGTCCCTCGTAGGGGCAAAGACCAAGATCGTAGACTGCGCGGGCAAAGCTGTCATTCCTGGGTTCAACGATGCCCACTGCCACCCGCTGGCTCTGGCTGCCAGCCTGCTCAGCGTTGACTGCGGGCCGACGTCGGTAAGGAGCATCAGGGAGCTACAGGCCCGGATACGGCAGAGGGCGGAACAGACGCCACAAGGCGAGTGGATAAGAGCAAAGGGATACAATGAATTCTACCTAGCGGAGCGAAGGCATCCCAACCGCTGGGATCTGGACCAAGCATCGCCTGACCACCCTGTGAAGCTCTCCCACCGTTCCGGACATGCCTGTGTCCTTAACACCCTGGCACTGAAGCTGTTAGGCATCTGCAAGGAAACCGCCGAACCCCAGGGAGGGATCATAGAACGAGACCTCGAATCGGGTGAGCCTAATGGACTGCTTTTTGAGATGAACACCTATATGGAGAGGCTCATGCCGCCGCTGTCTGACGAAGAGCTGGAGCGGGGAATGGCACTGGCCAATGAGGAATTCCTTTCCCACGGGATCACCTCACTCCAGGATGCCACCTGGAGCGATAGCCCGAAGCGCTGGCAGACCCTGCGCCGGTTCAAACAGCGAGGGGAACTATCCCCCCGCCTATCAGTGATGATAGGCACAGAGGATCTTGAGGAGTTTGAGGGAAAAGGCCTGCTCACGAAAAGGGAGCCTGGTGCCACATTGCGCCTGGGCGGGGTGAAAATAGTGCTCCACACCACCACCGGACAGTTGACTCCACCTCAGGAGGAGCTCAACGACCTGGCCTACAAGGTGCACCAGGCCGGACTTCAACTGGCCCTTCATGTGATTGAAGAAAGCGAGGTGGAGGCAGCCATTAGTGCTTTGGAACACGCTCTGTTGCAAACCACGAAACGCGACTGCCGCCACCGACTGGAGCACTGCTCAGTTTGCCCTCCCCATCTGGTGAAACGGCTAAAGAATATCCAGGCGGTAGTGGTTACCCAGCCGTCCTTCATCTACTATAGCGGCGAGAGATACGTGGCTACCGTACCGGCGTCCGAATTCAACTGGCTTTATCCTATCGGCTCGCTGCTGGGAAGCGGCCTGAAAGTAGCTGCTAGCTCGGACTCACCGGTAGTGCCTTCTAATCCTTTCATCGGGCTTTATGCGGCTGTCACCAGGACCGCCGAAACAGGGCAAACCTTGCTGCCTCACGAAAGAATCCCGGCATTGAAAGCACTGGAAATATACACCCTGAACTCAGCTTATGCCTCCTTTGAAGAGATGGTAAAAGGCCGTCTCTCTCCTGGCTACCTGGCCGACCTGGCCGTGGTGAGCGCGGACCCCACCCAAGTACCTCCTGAGGAACTGAAGGACATAGAAGTACTGATGACCATGGTTGATGGAGAGATCGTCTGGCAGAGGTGAATCGGATGGATTTCCAAACTGCTGTGGACTACGTCCTCAGTTTTGCCGACTATGAGAGACTCTCCCGGTCAGCGGTAGTCTTTGATCTATGTCGCATAGAGGCATTGCTAAAGAGGATCGGGAATCCCCACCTGACAGCCAAGTCCGTGCACGTGGCTGGTACCAAAGGAAAAGGGAGCACCTCCGCTATGATTGCCAGCGTGCTGACTGCCTCAGGTTACAGGACAGGTCTCTACACCTCGCCCCACCTTCACACTATACGAGAAAGGATAAAGGTTGACGGTAGGCTTATCTCGGAAGGTGAGTTCGCTGCTCTGGTTGAGGGACTGAAGCCCGATATCGAACACATAAATCGGTTCGGTGCCTTGGGGGAGCTGACTACCTTCGAAATACTGACCGCCTTAGCTTTTGTCTACTTCAATGAGAGGGCGGTAGATTTTCAAGTGCTGGAGACAGGACTGGGTGGACGCCTGGATGCTACCAACGTGGTGAAGCCAGAAGTATGCGTTGTCACCTCTATAAGCCTTGACCACACCGAGGTGTTAGGGGAGACGATTGCGCAGATAGCCGCTGAGAAGGCTGGCATCATCAAGCTGGGGAGCAAGGTGGTCTGCGCTCCTCAAAAGGCAGAGGCGGCAACAGTAATAGAAAAGGTATGCCGGGACAGAGGGGCCAGCCTGATTAAGATAGGAGAAGCGATTACCTGGCGAAAGACCAAGATCAGTGATTCAGGGCAATCCTTTCATCTGAAAGGAACAAAGGGTGAGTATGATCTCACCATTCCCCTCCTGGGTGAGCACCAGTTGGAGAACGCGGCGGCTGCCGTGGCCGCTCTGGAAATCGCGCGCGATCAGGCACCAGGCATTTCGGCCAAGAGTATCGCCACAGGGTTATCGCAGGTCTACTGGCCGGGGCGTCTCCAGGTCTTGCAAAGAAGTCCCTTGTTCATTGTCGATGGCGCTCATAATGCCGATTCCGCGAGCAGGCTGAGAGAAGCTCTTAAACAGTATTTTGAATTTGATGACGTAATCCTGATAGTCGGCACCTCCCACGAGAAGGATATCTCTGGGATAGTGGCTGAGCTGTCTTCGCTAACCAGCCAGGTTATTGTCACCCGCTCCGCTCACCCCCGCGCTGCAACCACCGCTACGCTTGTGGCCGAATTCTCAAAGTGGGATGTAAATCCTGAAGCAACAGAGGATATAGCTTCAGCGGTGGGCTTAGCTCTGGCCAAAGCAAAGCCAAGGGACCTTGTCTGCGCCACGGGTTCTCTCTTCGTGGTATCTGAAGTGATGGAGCACTTCAAGGCGGCGATGGCATAGGAGACATCAACTAACCTGTTCAAGCTGAGCCGGAGTGCCATTCCACGGTGGAGTGTGAGACCACAGCTTCGTCTTTTGCCCTGGCGGACCTGTGCCATCTTCTTAGCTCTTT
>JBGOXA010000171.1:0-4594 GCA_041478915.1 Dehalococcoidia bacterium | reverse complement strand
GGGATAAGCGATGAACCTATCCAGTGACCAACTAGTACGGTTTAGCGCTCAGTTTACCGACCCCAGCATGACAATGGGGGAGCTAGCCCTCATAGGCTATGATGGCCACGGAATACCATGCCTAGAGGGAGGAAGGATAACTACGAAGTTATCCGGAGTCCAGGAGACCTAAAAGCCCCCTCTGTTGCAGATCTTGGGCAACATCCTTTAACTCCAATGCCTCAAGCACTTCGCTGGTTTGTAAGCCGGTATCGACATCCCAGTGCCTGATGCGGTAGTACTCATCCTTCATCCGTTCAAATTTATCCCGCTCAACCACCGCACCCCTTCGGGATATCAACTCTCCCCCTTTCCCAGGCATCAGGCAGTCAGGGCTTGAGACATCGAAGTCGAGAGGTACCGTAAAGCAGCGTTCGGGGAGGGTATCAAAGCTTCTCCCGAGGTGACCTTCCCGGACCAGAATGGCCCGCTGCAAGTTGAAAATTCTCTCACCAATTCTGTAGAGATCCTCCTCTTCAACTTTCGTACCAATAACGGCAGACAAAATCTTACTTTCGAGCGCTGGGTCCCCCACGTGATCTTCGGTGAATTCAAGGTCGGCAACCGGCCATAGGAAGTCACACAGAATAAGGCTCTCTTTGACGGACTGGCGATCCTGAATCTTTCTGGCCATCAGTGCTTTGCCTTCATAGGTAGAGAAGTCAACCGCTAGCTCACTTCCCCAGAACCTTCTGGCGATCGCCTGAAGCACCTCTGTGGAAACATGATTGAGCGGAACTCCATGAATTGCGGAGACCAACCATTTGGATACAACGAAGGCTACTTCGTGCAATTGCTGAATGGGCTGCCTCGGTTCCATGGCATACAGAAGTCCGGTGACAATATAAAGCCTGGGGCCGAAGACGTCTGCTCCAGGTTCGGAAAGGTAGCCAGCTCGCACCACCTGCTCTTTGGCAGCGGAACCAAAGTCGTCCGCTGCTTTGTCTATTCCCTGTGCTAGAAGATCCCCGAAACCCTGACGGAAAGAGATTCTCTTCACCAGGGTTTCTATGAACTCCGCGCTACCCACCCTAGATATGGGGATACCCGTATTCGCCTCGGTGAGGATTCCCGCCTCATAGCAATTCACCAGCCAGCTGATCGTCAGGTCAAGGTCCTTTACCTCAAGGCCGTAGTCATCACAAAGTTTGGTGGCATAAAACGGGACATCGCTCGGGACCTCATCCCAGTCCCCATAGTATCTGTCTGACCAGGGTTGGTAGAAATAGGCTGAGTGGCAAAAGAACTTTCCCTTTCTGCCATCAGCAGCCTGGTAGATCTTCCTGGGACATCTGCCAAGGCAGCCATAACAAGGATCCTTCTTCATTTCCCCGCCAGGCACTAACTTGAATTCTCTAAACGGATCCCTGACCCATCGATTGAGAAACTCCGGGAAACCTCTCCCCGATTCACGGAAATAATCACTGAGCTCTCGGAATCTCTCAGGGTGGGCCACGCTCACGCGTTTGCCAGTGCCCTTCACTACGATGGCCTTCAGCTTCTTGGAACCCATGACGGCTCCCAGGCCTGCTGAACCGGTAGCATCATTATCGGCAGTCAGAATGGATGTGGGAACCAAGTTCTCTCCGGCGGGGCCAATAGCTACCACCTTGACGGAGTTCCCCCACTCACCTTTGAGGATCTCCCTCGTCTCGATAGCTCCTTTGCCCCAAAGTGACGAGCCATCCTCAAGTTTCGCCGTGTTGTCGTGAAGAAACAGGTAGACTGGTTTCTCGGATTTGCCCCGGACCACGATGGCGTCATACCCAGCAAACTTCATCTCAGCCCCCCAGGTTCCGCCGAAGCTGCCATAAGAGAATCGTTCCGGGCTTTTGGGTGACTTCCCACAGACCGTCCACCGCGAGCTGCTGATTACGGGAAGCCCACATAGGGGACCGTTGGCAAATATCAGCCTGTTTCCGGCATCGAAGGCACCGATCTCAGGCGGAACCTCATCCCAATAAATCTTGGCAGCGATGCCTCTTCCCCCCAGGAACATATCCGCATAGTCCAGCGTAGAAACCTCAGTCATGTTCCCTGATGACAGGTCTACTCGCAAGATTTTCCCTGAATATCCAAAGTCTGACATTTGCCCTCCGCTCGGTGAAGTCCCTGGCGTTCTGCAGAATCGGTGGCGCAAGGGCCTCGCTTGACCTAGATTCTATGCTGATACTACCGCCTTTTCAAAGCTCTGGCCCAAGTCCCGGAAAGCTTCTCTGCGCAGTACCTCCAACTCTCACCAGATGTTTGGTGTCATCCTCACCCCTCTCCTGCTCTTTGAGGCTGTGATCAAGCTAGCATAGAGCAGCCCCAGGTCTGAATTCTCCGTGGGAAAGCGAGGGACCACCTTGGTTCTTGTGCTTGCCCTCGCCAAACATGCCCTCAAGGATTGCTTCGAATAGGGGGGTGGAGTCCATCGGCATTCGGTCGTCTACTACCACTACTGCATGACTTAACAAAATTTGAGTGATTGCTAAGAAACGAGTAATTGCTTTACCGCCCCTCTTGAACACCCTCTACGGCGTTTTCGCCGTGGCTGACTTTTGCAGCCTGCGGTTTATGCTCTGTAGTTGGTGTACCAAGGAGTCGGGCTCTTCCTTCCCCTCTTCCTCCCACGGCTTGCCCAACCCCAAATCGGTAGCGATAATCTTGTAGCAGTTGTAGGCCTCAGCGGACCCTGCATTTGCTCCGGGGTGCCAGGCCCCACCTGTGGCATACAAATTCTTTATCGGAGTCCTATGGTTGGCTAGTTCCGGGATAGGCCTATTCTGGTAACGTTGACAAGGCGCGCAATCGATAACGGCATTGCTCCCATCCGGTGCGAGGTTCTTCATCCGCAGGTTGTCATAGGGGCTGTTGGCATGGTAGCCAATGATATTGTCCCAGGTCATATTGGCGGCATGCTTGTGCCAAATGCTAACCAACTCCTCTGCGTAGCGCTTCTTCACTTCCATCCATTCCTTTTCGCTATGGGCAGTGGCTGGTGGGCCAAGCTGCTCATGAACGGCGATGTGTTTCCCAGGAGGCGCATAGCTAGGGTCAACCACGCTGTGGCACCAAATAACGGGACAGTAGTCCTTCAAGGGAGGCCACTTTCCCAGCCGTCTGTAGTGACACTCCCTGGCAACATGCTCGGGATTGTTATCCTCTGCCAGCCCGAGCCAGTAGCATTGATTTACGTCAGGATTGAACTGGGCAGCTTCATACTTAGGCGCTTCATGCAGCGCAAAGCTATAGTCCATGTAACAAGCGAAACTGGTTTCCAGGAGGTCGATGTGGCGCGCACTTCGGTAGTCCAGGTGCTCTCTGCCTATCAAGTCGAAACAAAGCTGGCGCGGATTGAGGGTGCTTACCACCAGCTTTCTGGCGCCGACCTCAGTGCCATCGCTAAGGCGAATGCCTTTGGCAGTCCCGTCCTCTATGATGACCTTATCTACCTCCGTGTGGGTAAAGAATTTACACCCGCTACCCACCAAGATCTGGTAGGCGGCATGAGCTATCTGGTGAGTGCCCCCTCTGGCAAAACTTATTGTCGGTAATGTGGCTGCAAGGCCAAAGGAGTCGGCCCCCGTTCCCGGTTCGTTCACGTCCATCACCGCCGTAAGAGCAAACCTGACGATACAATACTGCATCTCCTTGCTGTCCCAAGATTCGCGGGCTGCGCGGAGTTGGCTGGACGCGAGGACCAGCGAGTCCGGCTCAAAGCCAGCCCCCACAAGTTCTCCGTACGCAACTATCTGTCTTTCCAGCACCTGGGGCGCCGCACGAAACTCTGCCGGGTTGAAGAGCAAATCCATCTGCACTCCTTGGATGGCATCACTCCACCACAACCCCCAAAGTTTAAGCCACCGCTCGGCGTCCCTTTCTGAGAACCGAGCAATCTCCCTCGCCGTGCGCTCCTGGGTTGGGTCATGCTTGGCACTGTAGATCATTAGACAGGTCCTGTTGTTCCCAAACACTGAGCCGTCGCTGCAGAGATACTGGTCGATCTGCGCCCCGCAGTCCCAGAATTCTGGGAAATCGCGATAGATGGGAGCATAGTACCAGGGCAGGATTATGTTGGCGTGGGTGTTACTGCGAAACCCAGGGGCTGCTATCTCGTCGGTGGCGAGGCAGCCGCCCATCTCGTGCCTTCTCTCAAATATGCCAACACTCATGCCGCCGTATTTAGTCAGATACATGGCAAGGAGTAGTGCCTTGTTTCCCCCTCCAATTATTACCGCATCAAACGTGGCATCAGCCATCTACCTCCTTTACAGAATCCTTATACCTCATGTCTGCCAGCTTCTGGAGCCAGAAACAAATCACGCTCCGAATCATTTTCTCTCTTTCCGCAGCCTGGATCGCTTCATTGATATCATCCACACTGAAGTACCGGCTGATCAGCTTGTCACCGGGAAGCATCGCATGGTTTAGTTCGGTTGTAGTTGGTGAGGGTATTAGAGCATAGATACGGATTGCCCTTGCTCGTTGACTGGTTGTGCTTTTCGTGTGAGGCTGACTCGTGGAGGTAGATCAAAATCCTTATGATCCTCGATAAGCTCTTTGATAGTCC
>JBGOXA010000023.1:0-11427 GCA_041478915.1 Dehalococcoidia bacterium | reverse complement strand
CAGGGTGTCTCTGGGACTGAGTCTGCCCCACCACCGCCCAAGAAAACCCGAAAAACCGCCTTGGGAATGGGCTCGCCCTGTACTCCCATAACATCAAACCCTCAATCGCTGATTTCGGGTCAAATCGCGGTCTTGACAAGGGCTCCAGCAGGGTGTATAATAAGAGATTGCGATTCGGGCTACTGTGAAAACTATTCCACTATTAGTTATCAATTTATTTTTCGTGTTCTAGGCGTGTCCCCTTTTTGCTCTTTAGGCGTACTATGCCCAGTAAAGGAGTGTGCACACAGAATTGACTAGTATTATGTCGTTTTCTCAACCGGAAATCTCTACAGAATCCATTGATACGACTTCACCAGCGTTCCAAATACCGAACTTAATTCAAATCCAATTCAGCTCCTTCCGCCACTTTCAAGAGCACGGCTTGAAGGAACTCTTCCAAGGTCTGTCGGTTCAAGCCTTGACGCATCCGCGACTGGAGTTGCGTTTCCTGAGCTGTGAGTTTGGCTCACCAAAATACTCCATAGCAGATTGCCGGGGACGTGATCTTACTTACTCAGCCCCCCTGTACGCTAAGGTGCAATTGATAGTTAAAGAGACAGGGGAGATCAAAGAGCAGAATATTTTCATGGGTGACATTCCTCTAATGACCCCTACCGGTACTTTCATTATCAACGGTACGGAGCGGGTGGTGGTGAGTCAGTTAATTCGTTCACCCGGGCTCTATCTGACCCTTGAAACAGACATAGCCACTGGGGAACAACTATGCCACGGCAAGCTCATCCCTGGACATGGTGCCTGGCTGGAGTTTGAAACTAGCAGCAAGGGTGTGATAGGGGTGAAGGTAAATGGGAAAAGGAGATTCCCCATCACCACCCTGCTCCGGGCTGCCGGTTTCAGTAGTGAAGAAGAGTTACTGGGACTATTCCAGGACGTGGATAACCGTTCTGGACGTTCGTATATTGAAGCCTGCATAAAGCAGGATTCTTTTGTCAAGAATGAGACAGACGCCTTGCTGGACATATACCGACGTTTGCGTCCTGGAGACTTACCTAATATTGAAAATGCCAAGGGCCTGGTTAACAACCTTTTGTTTAACCCACGGCACTATGACTTGGGTAAGGTTGGGCGCTACAAGCTTAACAAACGGCTGGGTCAGGAAACGACAGATGCCCAATCTGCTAGCCGTGCTCTTACGAAAGAGGATCTTGTGGCTATCGTGCGTCATATCATCATGGTTAATAATAAGGACGAGCCGCCTGATGATATCGACCACCTCAGCAATCGGCGATTGCGCACCGTAGGTGAGTTGATCCAGAATCAATTCAACATCGCCCTTCTGAATCTTGAACGGACAATAAGAGAGCGTATGAGTATCGTCGATCCTGACACTGTTACCCCAAATGCTCTGATCAATATCCGGCCGATATTCACAGCCATAAGAGAGTTTTTCAGTGGCTCCCAGTTATGCCAGTTCATGGATCAGACTAATCCTCTGTCGGAGTTAACTCATAAACGTCGTCTCTCAACACTGGGGCCGGGGGGACTATCGAGGGAACGAGCTGGGTTTGAGGTGCGCGATATCCACCATTCCCACTATGGCCGGATATGCCCTATTGAGACGCCAGAGGGGCCAAATATCGGGCTTATTTGTTCTCTAGCCAACTATAGCCTGATCGACGAATATGGCTTTATAACTGCGCCCTACCGCAGAGTTATCCGAGAGGTGAAGAACATATCTGAGGAGCTGTTAAATAGAACTCTTGCTGAGGCAGTGGTTAATAAGAAAGGTCGCACTGTTGCCGAGGCCGGGACGCGCATCACGGCTGAAGTGGCTGAGCGACTTTCGCGCTTATCCCGCACATCCGTAAAAGTGGTGCCGTTTGTCTCCCAGCAGGTTGTTCACCTCTCTGCTGATGCTGAAGAACAGTATGCCATTGCCCAGGCGAATGCGAATCTTACTCCGTTTGACGAATTTGCCGACAGCAAGATTGAGTTGAGGAAGGGCAATCGCTTTTTCAAGGCATCACCAGAAGAGGTTGGCCTTATGGATGTCTCGCCAAGGCAGATTGTGGGTGTTTCTGCCTCCTTGATTCCCTTTCTGGAACACGATGATGCCAACAGGGCCTTAATGGGCTCTAACATGGAACGTCAAGCCGTGCCACTGCTTTGCTCAGAGTCGCCAACGGTAGGAACGGGGATGGAGCGGCAGGTGGCTCGGGACAGCGGGCAAGTAGTTCTGGCTGAAGACGAAGGGGAAGTTGTTTCTGTTACCGGTGAGCAAATTGTAACTAGGAATGGCGAGGGTAGGGAGCGCGTTTATCACCTGATGAAATTTGTGCGTACTAACCAGGGGACCTGCATAAATCAGCATCCGGTTGTAAGTAAGGGGGAGTTGGTGTGCCCGGGGCAGGTTTTAGCCGATAGCTCAGCCACCGATCGTGGAGTACTATCTCTGGGTCAGAATTTGCTCTGCGCTTTTATGAGCTGGGAGGGCTACAACTTTGAGGATGCGATTGTCATCTCGGAGAAGCTAGTTAGTGGAGATAAGCTTACCTCAATTCATATTGAACGGTATGAGGTTGAGGCAAGAGAGACAAAGCTCGGTTCAGAGGAGATTACTAGAGATATACCGAATATGGGCGAGGAGACCCTCCGCAATCTTGATGAGCGAGGTGTTGTGTACGTTGGGGCAGAGGTTGAGTCAGGAGACATTCTGGTAGGCAAGATCACACCCAAGGGGGAAACAGAGCTAAGTGCTGAAGAGAAGCTCCTCCGGGTTATCTTCGGTGAGAAGGCCCGCGAAGTAAAGGACGTTTCTCTTCGAGTCCCTCATGGCGAGAGGGGTCTGGTGATAGCAGTGAAGGAGTTCTCGAAGTCGAAGGGTGATGAGTTGCCTGAGGGTGTTAACGGGTTGGTAAGGGTGTGGGTGGCGCAGAAGCGCAAGGTTTCCGAAGGGGATAAGTTAGCTGGGAGGCATGGTAACAAAGGCGTTATCGCCCGCATTCTGCCTGTGGAAGACATGCCTTTCCTTCCTGATGGTACGCCAGTGGAGATTGTCCTCAATCCTATCGGCGTGCCTTCACGCATGAATCTGGGCCAGATCTTCGAGGCGCACCTTGGCTGGGCGGCCCACGAACTTGGTTTGAAGGTGGATTGCCCTGTGTTTGAAGGACCAGGTAGCGATGTAATTGAGGACGTCTTGGCCAGGGCCTGGATTGTTCGTCAAGCTAGTGCTGTCGACCCAAGTCTGGCGGTGGAGGAGAGGATAGAAAGGGCTAAGAGGTGGCTTGATGAGCAGGGCTTTGCAGGCGAGAGGATATTCAGCAACCATCAGACTGGCGAAGCCAGGAAGGCTTGTCTGCGGCTTTGGCTGAAAGAATTAGGGGTGGATGCTGAAGGGGCTACGGACAAGGAGATAGCACGACAGGTAGATGCGGTAAGCAAGGAAAGGGGTGTTTCTCCCCCGGTTTATGGCAAGACCACTGTCTACGACGGACGCACTGGTGAGCCTTTCGATCGGCCAGTGACAATAGGTTATGTGTACATGATGAAGTTAATACACCTGGTAGAAGACAAGGTGCACGCCCGCTCTACTGGTCCATATACCCTTATTACGCAGCAGCCCCTGGGTGGTAAAGCTCAGTTTGGAGGGCAGCGTTTCGGAGAGATGGAGGTTTGGGCCTTGGAAGCCTATGGAGCAGCTCATACACTGCAAGAACTCCTCACCATAAAGTCTGACGACATCAGCGGCCGGGCAAAGGCCTATGAAGCTATCACTAAGGGTGAAGATGTGCGCCCTCCAGGACTGCCAGAATCTTTCAATGTTCTGGTGCATGAACTCCAAAGCTTAGGTTTAGCGGTAGAACTGTTAGGCGAGGAGAAAAGCTAGCCTGGCCAACCAGCAATAGAAACACCGCAGTATCAAGGAGGAAGTAGTTTGCTTAGTGCTGATAGCCTTACAGGGATACGTATCTCTCTTGCCTCACCGGAGCAGATTAGGAACTGGTCCTGGGGTGAGGTCGTTAAGCCGGAGACTATAAACTATCGTAGCCTGAAACCAGAGAGGGATGGCCTTTTCTGTGAAAGGATCTTTGGGCCTACCAAGGATTTCGAGTGCTATTGTGGGAAATACAAAAAGGTACGGTACAAGGGGGTCATTTGCGATAGATGCGGAGTAGAAGTTACTCTCTCCAAGGTGCGCCGGGAGCGCATGGGGCATATCCAAATGGCTGCTCCGGTGGCCCATAGCTGGTTTGTCAAAGGCATACCAAGCCGAATAGGCTTGTTCCTTGATCTCTCACCACGCAGTCTGGAGTCCGTCATCTATTTTGCCCAGTATATCATAACCAGTGTGGATGAAGCGGCAAAGCAGGAAGCGATTCAGAGGCTACAGGAAGAGCGGCAGGAGATAGCGGAGAAGGAAGAGATCGACCTTGACGAAAGAATGCGCTTGGATAAAGAGATTGAGGGAAAGATCAAGGAGATTGAGGATCTGCAGCAGCTAAGGCTGCTCACGGAAGCTAGGTATCGGGAACGCAAGAGGAAATATGGAGGCATCTTTGAGGCCGACATAGGGGCCCAGGCTATCTTGGCCATCATTCAGAGCCGCAATCTGGATCAGATGCATGACGAGTTGCATCAGGAGATCAATTCGGCTTCAGGTCAACGACGTAAGAAGGCCATCAAGAGATTGCAAGTGGTGGAGGGTTTTCGCCGCAGCGGGGGCAGGCCGGCGTGGATGATCCTGACTGTTCTCCCTGTTCTCCCTCCGGACCTGCGACCAATCGTACAGCTAGACGGGAGGCGATTTGCCAGTAGTGATCTCAACGACCTTTATCGGAGGGTGATTAACCGTAACAATCGTCTCAAGAGGCTGCTGCACCTGGGTGCTCCAGACATAATCATCCACAATGAGAAAAGGATGCTTCAGGAGGCAGTGGATTCTCTTATCGACAACGGCCGACAGCGAAAGGCTGTCACCGGTGCTGGCAACAGGCCTTTGCAGTCGCGGTCAGACGTGCTTCGCGGTAAACAGGGACGTTTCCGCCAAAACCTCTTGGGCAAAAGGGTTGACTACAGCGGACGCTCGGTAATCATAGTCGGTCCTGAGTTGAAGCTTCACCAGTGTGGTCTACCCAGGCGTATGGCTCTGGAACTGTTCAAGCCGTTTGTGATGTTTCGCTTAGTACAACAGGGTCTTGCTGCCAATATTAAGAGTGCCAAGAGGATGGTAGAAAGGGCAAGGCCGGAGATCTGGAGCATCCTGGAGGAAGTGGTTAAGGAAAGGCCTGTCCTCCTCAACCGCGCTCCAACATTACACCGCTTAAGTATCCAGGCTTTTGAGCCGGTACTGATCGACGGCAGTGCTATTCAGCTTCATCCTCTAGTGTGTACTGCTTTCAACGCTGACTTTGATGGTGACCAGATGGCTGTGCATGTGCCTCTTTCCAGAGCGGCGGTGAAGGAGGCGAGGAAGACGATGCTCAGCACCTATAACATTCTTCTGCCTAGCAATGGAGAACCGATTATAACACCCACTCTGGACATGGTCCTTGGGTGCTACTATTTGACTTCTCCCAAACCGGGAGCTAAAGGCGAAGGGATGCGTTTCAATAGCTTCGAGGAGGCAGAACTGGCCTATAGTCTCGGAGTGGTCGATCTGGGAGCCGAAATCGAGGTAAAGGATGGTAATGTAAGGCATCCTACCAGAACTACAGTCGGCCGCATAATCTTTAACAATGTCTTACCTGAGGAGTTAGGCTTCATTAATGAAGTAGTGGATAAATCAAGTTTGAAACATCTCATTACTCGGTGCATTAAAACCTTAGGTAACGAGCAGACAGCAACTCTGGCCGACAATCTTAAGCAGTTGGGGTTCCGGTATGCTACCAAGTCTGGTATCACCGTAAGTGTTAGCGATCTCAGGGTGCCACCGGAGAAGGCTGAGGTCTTGAGAGAAGCAGAGGCAGTTGTGGCTCAAATAGAGGACCAGCATTACCGGGGCTTGATTACCGACGACGAAAGATATAACAGTACGGTGGAAGTATGGACAGAGACCACGGAGAGAATCACTGAAATGGTCTCTCAATCGCTGGATCGCTACGGCGGAGTCTACATGATGGCCACCTCCGGCGCAAAAGGTAACATCTCCCAGATAAGGCAAATGGCAGGTATGCGCGGTCTGATGACTGATCCCTCCGGCAAGATCATAGATTTCCCCATCAGGTCGAGCTTCAATGAGGGGCTTTCCGTACTGGAATACTTCATTTCTACTCACGGCGCTCGCAAAGGGCTGGCAGATACTGCATTAAGAACATCGGATGCTGGCTATCTCACCAGACGTCTTGTTGATATTGTTCAGGATGTCATTGTTCGTGAGAAGGATTGCGGTACAACATCGGGCATTTGGCTGACGGAGTCGAAGGATGCCTTTTTGCCTTCGCTCTACGACCGTATCGTTGGGCGCCTAGCTGCAACCCCGGTCACTGATCCCAAGGATGGTACGGTTATTGTCAACCGCAATGAGGAAATAAATGAAGAAAAAGCAAAACGAATCGTTTCCGCAGGTGTAACTCAGGTTTATGCCAGGTCCCCTCTCAGTTGCCAATCGCGGATGGGTGTCTGTCAATTCTGTTATGGCTTTGACCTCTCTCGCGGACGCGTGGTGGACAAGCATGTCACGGTGGGCATTATTGCTGCCCAGAGCATTGGGGAGCCGGGCACTCAGCTTACCTTGCGCACCTTCCACACTGGAGGCGTAATGGGGTTAGACATCACTAGCGGTCTGCCTCGAGTGGAAGAGCTATTTGAAGCGAGAATACCCAAGGGTCAGGCTATCATCTCGGAAATTGATGGGGTGGCAGAGGTACTTCCCACGGAGGAAGGCTATAAGATTAGAATCGCCAACGCTGAAGTCTATCGCAACGAACTGCCTCTCCCGGCAGGTATGGAGCCGTTAGTTGGTGATGGTGAGTGGGTGGACATAGGCACGGTTCTGGCTAGGTCTTCAGAAAGTACCTCGGAAGAGGAGAAGGAGGGAGCGTTAGCGGTACCAGCGGTGCTTGCCCCTGTTAGCGGCACGATAAGTATCGAAGGAAACAACCTCGTTATCAACTATGAGGAAAAAGAGGAGGAGACGTATCTCGTTCCCTTTAGCACCAGCATTCGGGTGGAGAATGGTTCCAGGGTTAGGGCTGGTGACCAGCTTACCGAGGGAAATGCGAACCCCCAGGATATTCTGCGTATCAAGGGCAGGGAAGCAGCCTCACGCTACCTGGTGGACGAAATACAGAAGGTCTACCGCTCCCAAGGGGTGAGCATCAATGATAAGCATATTGAGGTGGTCGTGCGCCGAATGCTTCAGAAAGTAAGGGTTGATTCTCCAGGTGACACTGAGCTACTTCCTGGCGATTTGGTTGATCGTTTTGCCTTTGAGGAGATCAATGCCAGGGTGATGGCTTAAGCTGGGGAGCCGGCTACGGCCCAGACAGGTCTACTGGGGATAACCAAGGCTGCTCTTAGTTCCGAAAGTTTTCTAGCTGCGGCTTCTTTCCAGGAGACCACCAGGGTCCTGACAGAGGCAGCCATCAGCGGTAGAACGGACAAACTCCTGGGTCTGAAGGAAAACGTCATCATTGGCAGGTTGATTCCGGCCCGCTGCCTCTCAGATGAGGAACTCAAAGCTGGGCCTGAAGTCGCTGTTGGAATGGAGGCTGAAGGGGAGCTGGGTGAGGCGGAGGTAGAGGGAGAGCTTTTATTCCAGTTGCCGCCGGCTAAGGCATCCTGAGGAGTCATTTCCCGGGAAATAGATGCCGAGATGGCGATCGTGGCAGGCTTGACGTCTCGCCAGCTACTTAACTTTACTATCTAAGAGGACAGTAACCGGCCCGTCGTTGTGGATTTCCACCAGCATGTGTTGCTGGAAGCGGCCAGTGGAGACCTCAAGCCCAGTGGTCTTGGCTATCTCTACGAAGCTATTGAATAGGGCCTCAGCTTGGCCGGGCAAAGCAGCTTGGGTAAAGCTGGGGCGGCGACCCTTCCGAGTGTCAGCCAGAAGTGTAAACTGACTTACGGCCAGCAGTTCTCCTCTTATGTCCAGAAGCGACAGATTGAATTTGCCTGCCTCATCTGGAAAGATGCGCAGGTTGACTGTCTTGTCGGCCAAGTACCGGGCATCCCTCTCTGAGTCGCCTTGAGCCACGCCCACCAAAGCCACTAGCCCCCGCCCAATCTGGGACACCTTTTCTCCGTCAACAGTAACCGAGGCTCGAGTCACCCGCTGGAGCAATGCCTTCATTGGCTATTTCCTGGTAAAGACCAGCCCATCAGCCGCCGAGTCAATCAAGATGGTATCTCCCTCGGCAAACTCCCCATCCAATATCCTTTTGGAAAGCGGGTTTTCGATGTTGTGCTGAATGGCATGGCGCAATGGTCTTGCGCCGTACAGTGGGTCGTAGCCTTCTTTGATGAGCCAGGACTTGGCAGAGTCGGTCAGCTCCATGGTCACTCTGCGCTCAGAGAGGCGTTGTTGCACATCTTTCAGCAGCAGGTAAACGATCTGCGCCAGATGTTCCTCAGTTAAGGAGTCAAAGACAATTATCTCGTCTATTCGGTTGAGGAGTTCAGGACGGAAGGCTTGTTTTAGTGCCCTGCTGACCGTCTGGCGCAGCTTCTCCCGATCAAGCTCCTTTCCCGGTCGAAAGCCTATGGCCTGCCGCTGCAGCTCTTCAGTGCCGAGATTGCTGGTCATGATGACCACCACATTCTTGAAGTCCACCGCCCGCCCGTGTCCGTCTGTCAGCCGCCCGTCCTCCAGCATCTGGAGGAGGATGTTAAACACATCCGGATGCGCCTTCTCAATCTCGTCAAAAAGTATGACTCTGTAGGGGCGGCGACGCACGAGTTCGGTAAGCTGCCCTCCCTCCTCATAGCCGATGTAGCCAGGGGGAGCGCCAATGAGCCTAGACACAGTATGCTTTTCCATGTACTCAGACATGTCCAGTTGCACCACGGAATTCTCATCGTCAAAGAGGAACTCCGCTAGAGCACGGGCCAACTCGGTCTTGCCTACGCCTGTGGGACCGAGGAAAATGAAGCTGCCAATAGGTCTCTTTGGATCTTTCAATCCTGCTCTGGCTCGTCGGATAGCTTCAGAGACAGCGACCACCGCCTTTTCCTGGTTCACAATCCTCTCATGGAGCCGCTCCTCCATATTGACCAGTTTCCTGGCCTCACTTTCCAGCATGCGAGAGACGGGGATCCCGGTCCACTTAGAGATAAGCTCGGCAATGTCGTTCTCGCTTACCACACCAGTGATCTTCTTATCCTGAAGCCACTCTGCCCTGGCACGGTTGTAGTTCTCTTCTACACGAAGCATTTCTGCTTTGATCTCGGTAGCGCGCTGATAATCCCTCCGTTGTGAAGCTGCCTCTTCCTCATTGGTTAGCTGTTGCAGCTCCTGTTTCAGCGCCTTCACCTCTGGTGGGGCAGTTTCCAGGTCAATGCGAAGTTTGCTGGCCGCCTCGTCCATCAGGTCGATAGCCTTGTCTGGCAAGAAGCGATCAGTAATATACCTAGGAGACAGCTTGGCGGCGGCGACAAGCGCTACATCATCGATCTTTATCTTATGGTGCGCCTCGTATCTGGGGCGAAGCCCGCGCAGCATCTCTATGGTAGCCTCAACACTAGGCTCGCCGATAAAGACCGGTTGGAGCCTCCTCTCCAGAGCCTTATCTTTCTCGATGCGCTGCCGGTACTCGTTGAGAGTAGTTGCCCCGATGCATTGGACTTCACCACGAGCGAGTACCGGTTTGAGTATATTGCTGGCATCGATGGCCCCTTCTGCTGCGCCAGCCCCAACGACATTGTGAAACTCGTCGATAAAGAGGATGATTTCGCCGCTGGCCTCGCGAACCTCATCAATTACCGCCTTAAGCCTGTCCTCGAATTCACCTCTGAACTTGCTCCCAGCGACCAGGGAGGTCATGTCCAGGGCGATCATCCTTTTGTCCTTCATTGAGTCGGGAATGTCATCGGCAACGATCTTCTGTGCCAGCCCTTCAGCGATAGCCGTCTTCCCTACCCCAGCCTCACCAATGATTATCGGGTTATTCTTGGTGCGCCGGGAGAGGATTTGCATCACGCGGCGAATCTCCTCTTCCCGCCCGATTACGGGGTCAATCTTGCCTTGTTTGGCCAGTTCGGTAAGGTCGCGCCCATATTTCTCAAGGCTACGATACTTACTCTCGGCTCTTCTATCGGTAACCCGGCGGCCACCGCGAATGTCCTGGAGAGCTCGGTATATGCTCTCCTGGTCAACGCCAGAGGAGCGAAGGATCCTGGCCGCTTCGCCTTCCTCTTGCGCCACGATGGCGATAAGCAGATGCTCCGCGCCGATGAACTCGTCTTTGAGCCTCTCGGCTTCGGCGCTGGCGGCTTCTAGCAGGCGAGGGATGCGTGGCGTGGCGTAAATCTGAGCTCCTTCATAGGCGATCTTAGGGGACTTTTCTAAGGCGGCCTCCACTTGCTGCTTAACCGCCTTGTCATCCACCCCCAGTCGCTTCAGCAGCTTGACAGTCAGGCTGTCTTCTTGCTCGAGCAAAGCAAGTAAGACATGCTCGACGTCCCACTGATTGTGCTTGAAACGTCGAACCAGCTCCTGCGAAGCTGCCAGCGCTTCTTGAGCTTGCTCAGTAAATCGCTCTGGACTTATGGATGCCATTGATACAGAGTGCTCCCAGAATTACCTGAGCAACAAAGGGGCCAAGCGAAGGCGTGTTCTCGAAATTCGCCCACCAGTCGTTAGATTCTAGGGGCCCACGTGGTGGTTGTCAAGGAAACGAGTGGGTGGGCAAAGGCGCTGAGTGGTTGCCGCGGTTATGCAGGGGCCAAGGCCATGTGGCGCGGTCGCAACTCAGTGAGTTCCGTGCGGCCACAAAGCCTGCCTGACAGATCGGCTTCAGCTTCCTCCTCTCGGTCACCGCTTTTCATGGGCTGAGGACAGACACATATTTAGCCTCATTAAATCAGATGTGAAAGGAATTTGACCTTTTCACCACGGTCGAACTTAAGGCGCACTCGCCGCATCCTTTTCATTAGTTATCAAAATACGCTCGATCTTCCTATCCCGCATTTCAAGTATAGCTAACTTCAATTTTTTGTACTTCAAGTGTTCCCCCTGCCTTGGAATACGACCTAGATGGCTGAGAATAAAGCCAGCTACAGTCTCATAGTCACCAGGAGGCAACCCCAGACTCAATTCCTCATTTGCCTCCTCTATTCTGAGCCCGCCGTCCACTTCGAAGGTATTAGCATCAATAGTCACAAAGTCTTTGTCCACACCAGCAAGCTCCTCAGCAACACTACCCACTATCTCTGCAGTTAGGTGTTCTAGGGTAGCTATGCCAGCCACACCCCCAAATTCAT
>JBGOXA010000219.1:0-3790 GCA_041478915.1 Dehalococcoidia bacterium | reverse complement strand
TCCTGAGTTCGTGTAGGATACTGATGCTTGGGTTGGGGAACTGCTCAGCAGCTAAAACCACCCAATACAGTTCTTCTTTCCACTGTCATCGTTGCCTTACTTCCTAGTGTTTGAGGTGGACCAAGTATATTTCACTATACTACAGGAATACTACAGGATGAGCATCGCATCGGCCGTATTGCAATTATGACATGAAAGTTGGCCAAAATATGCCGACTTCAAAGGGGGTCGCCGCATTCAATACCTATGGGATAGGTCCGTCTAACTTACACAAGATGGCTGAATGTTCAATGGCGTGGGTGGTTCCACATGCTTCTACAATCTGACACTTTACGTGTTGAACCCAGACTTTGACATAGACTAACGACTAGATTAAATTAGTGTGGGGCCCACCTACGGTCTCCACCCTGATTCCGGAAAGCTGATCCAGGTTGTGCTCCATTTTGCAGGCTACGTTGCAGGTCTGACATCCAGTGCACCTGTCCAAGTCGATAACCAACCCATATCTCTTAGCCACTTTCTAATTCCTCCTGACCTTCTCTACTTCTACCAGGACATCATATAGGGCGGAGTTAGGTTCGTAGATGAGTTCCTGAGCTGGGTTGATGACTGAGTGAGTCAAGTTCTGATGGTTGCCCTCAAGGAAGTGTTCCGGCCACCATCCCTGGGTGACGTTAACAGTGCCGGGTTTTATCCCCTTGTGGACTTTGGCTTTGAGCTTCAGCCTGCCCCTGTCGTTGAATGCACATACTATGTCTCCGTCCTCGATGCTTCTGACTTCGGCATCGACGGGGTTCATCTCCAGTAATGGCTCGGGTTCCACATCACTGAGCCAACCAACATTGGCCAGCGTAGAGTGCGTGCGAAAGCGGGTATGCGTGGTCATAAAAACTAAGGGATATCTCTGGGCCAGTGGCTTTCTTGCACTCTCCAGGGGTTCCAGGTAACACGGCAGTTCCTGCCCCAACCCCAGTAATTTTTCGCAGTAGAACTCCATCCTGCCCGAAGGGGTTAGGAAGTCGGGGAAATCAGGACGACGTGGTGCCTTGACCGGGCCATGCTTGAGCTTCTCAAGAGTTATTCCCATTTCCGCAGGATATCCCGAAGATAGCAGTATCTCTATCAATTGCTCGGCGCTATTTTCGAAGTAATCGCCGAGGCCTATCTTGCGTGCCAGTTCCCTTACTATTTGCGTGTCTGGCTTGCACTCATATAGCGGCTCGATGGCTTTATGCTGCAACTGAAAATAGTCCATCATGGAGGGCGCAACATTGATTGGTGGCACCAAATCAGTCTGTTCAAAAAAGGTGCAGGCCGGCAGAACTATATCAGCATATCGAGCGCTAGCAGTCATGAAGATATCTGCCACGACAATTAACTCCAGCTTGGGAAAGAGTCCCTTCGTGACCCTGTTGGCATCTGGAAGCTGATTGACCCAGTTCTGCTTGGCGATCCACAGAGCCTTAATCGGGTAGGGGTCGCCCTTGCCAATAGCATCATATGCCTTCAGGATTGGCATGAAGTTGCAGGTTGTAATCCCGTGAAGATAGGCATACAGCTCGTAGACAGGGAGTTGAGGCGCCACCAGGTGAAGGTTGCCGGTAATGGCCGCCAGCGTGTTTATAGCTCGGAAAAGGACATCACCGTGAAAAGTCCTCTGTACCCCCATACCCCTGTAGGTGGCGACGGGCTTGCACTGAGCGTACTCCAAAGCCAGATTTCTAATAGTCTCTGCGGGAACCTCTGTGATCTCCGAAACCTTCTCAGGCGGGTATTCTTGGGCTCTATCTATCAGCAATTGGAAGGCGGGCCGACACTCAATTTCTCCCACCCGGTAAATACCAGTGAGGGCTGGCACTATCCCGGGAGCATCATGGACACAAGCCTCACCCGAGGCACTGTCCCAGACCATGTACTTTTGCTCAGACCCGCCGACAGCAACTCCATCCTCCTTCAGGAATAGCCCGGTCTGACCGTCAACCAGAAAAGGACCCACAGTGTTGCACCTGATGAATGCGCTATCGTAGAGCTGCCTCTCTAGGATGACGTGGATCATTCCTAGTGCCATGGCAGCATCGGTGCCAGGCCTAATCAGTATGTATTGGTCTGCCTTGGCGGCTGTAGCCGTGAAGCGGGGATCAATGACCACCACTCGGGCTCCCCGCTCCCGGTCATCTCTGATCCTGCGCATGACAAAGGGGTGAGTTTCGGCTGGATTATGGCCCCAGAGGACACACAATTCCGGTTTCTCGAAGGCGGTCAGATATGTGTCTCCCCAAATAACCCCGAAGTTGGCCATGTCCCCGCAGGGGCCCGCAGAATCGCCGTCGCCAATGATGCTGACGAAGGTACCATGGAGACATCCGGCTAAGCTGGCATAGGTCAGGTCAAGACCTCCTAGAGTAGCGACACACCACATTGCCGACCGCGGGCCGTGCTTTTCTCCAATAGCAGTTAGCCGGGCCGCGATGGTATCCAGGGCTTCGTCCCAGGATATGCGCTGCCATTTTCCCGCACCCCTTTCCCCCACACGCTTCAAGGGATACTTGAGCCTGTCCGGGTGGTAAACCATCTTCATAGACGCAAGCCCCCTAGCACATATATGTCGGTGCTCTGGATCTGGCATGTCAGCAGGCTCGACCTTTGTAAGCACTCCGTCCCTAACATGGGCCAGCAAACCGCAGACCATGCCACACGCCGAGTGGCATACGGTGCGAACGAGCCTTTCTTCGTTGTTCCCTATTTCCATGTATCCCCTTCTGGACCCGTCCGCTCCCAACTTTTGCTGGCTTAACCTGACCGACCCCCAGCAATGATACCACCTGTTAGGTTAGGGTTGCTGGCTGAGATGAGCAAGACAATTGGACGATGTTACTGCGTTACCACCTAAACTAGAAGACCTATCTCTGCTAGCCAATTGGTACCTTCAACCTGCGCCCTGGTGGATCGGCCCTCCGGATCGTTGAGCCAAAAGAGTCAATTGGCCCAAAACAGCTTGAACATAAAGCTTCTTGAGCAAACCCCTTAGCAAGACGACAGAGTAAAGGACAAGAGGCAAGCAAACTGCTTGCCGCAGCAGGAGTTAGCCACACCTTCTTTAATCCACGTTCGGCAGCCAGTCGCTGATCCTGACGTAATTCTCGCCCTCATACACGGTTATCACTGACTTGTCCATTAGCGTGCGTCTAGTCTCGCTGAAGCCGAATTCCGGACAGCCTGCCCACATCGAACTCGTGGTGTTGTAATTTAGCGCCGCATCATAGTAGGCTTGACCGTTGAAGTTCTTTGCCCCTACATTCTGGATTGCCTGCTGCAGAACCTCGAGTATGCCAGTCACCATGAAAGCCACGCCTACATAAGAGTTGCCAGAAGCAATGATATCCTGAGCTTCCCCTCCCGAGTGGTACCTGTTGACCAGCGTAGTAGCCAGCTGCACAATTGGGCTCGAGGTTTCGTTCCACTGTAAGTTGTTGGCAGTAGAATACTGTCCCTGAAGCAGGTCCCAGCCAAGCTGTTGCGAGTACAGCTTCGTGTAGGCACCAATACTAGCGAGGCAATCCAAAACCGTCGCCTGAGAGCCGACGGCTCGAAGATCTCTCACGAAAGAAGCCCACATAGTGCCGGAGCAAACACCGACATAATCGACGCCCTCGTTCTTCAGCTTCAACGCTTCACTTGTAAAGGTCATCGTGCCCAAGGGAGTGGTAATCCGATCGACGTAGTCATACTCGTTTGGATGGGCGTGCAGGTATCTATCTAACCCGTTAGCATCGAGAGTGGATACCGTATC
>JBGOXA010000323.1:0-2660 GCA_041478915.1 Dehalococcoidia bacterium | reverse complement strand
GACTTTTGTCACACTGGAGTGAAAGATTCCCCCCTTCGTATCCAAGCTGAGGTCGGGGCGACAATAAGTGCTCACTCTGAGAAGTTGACACCTCTGTTCTTTTATGCTATTGTCCGAGGTGACTTCAACGAACACGCACCCAGACAGAGTCGTTGCCCGATTGGGGAGCGGGTAATGATCTCGGCCAGTAAAGAACCCCGACTAAAGTCGGGGCTTTAGATGTCTTCAAATTTCAGTTGTTCATATGAAAAACTGTGTTTCTCTATGTATCGCCTTATCACTCCATCCGTTATCTGTTCTCCAACTGTTCTTACAAAATACCCTTGCTCCCACAAATGCCCTCCCCAAAGCTTCTTCTTCAACTTCGGATACTCCTCAAATACCTTGCTGCTTGATATCCCTTTTATTATCCCCACAACTTTCGCTATCGAATACCTCGGCGGGAATGAAATCAACAGGTGTATATGGTCCTCAGCTACTTCACACCAGTCTATTTCAAAATCAAATTGCTCAGCTATTCTATTAAAACAATTGCTTTACCCGCTCTCCTACCTCCCCAACAAGAACCCTCTTCCTATACTTCGGACACCATACTAAATGATACTTCGCTTCATAAACAGCATGACTCGTACTCTTTAATGACACAAGGCTATTATATCAATGGATTCCCCATCGAGGAGAATCCATTGATGCGTTTTTCATCTCCGACTAAAAGTCGGAGCATTCAAACGCTTTCTTCGTAAAGAATGTGGGGGCGGAGAATTTCAATGGTCAAGCTTACTATGACGCTGCCATAAATTACAAGACTACGAGTTCCATGTGGGAGGGCTGCCCGGAATTCAGCTTCAGTGAGACTAGACGCAAGCTAATGGATTACACACTGATAACCGGATTCAAGGGTGGCGATGTGAAGGATTACGTAACGATCAGCGGCTGGTTGCCCGCTCCCCCTATAGAAGAGTAAAGAGGGTCCGGCAGTACCCTGTCAATCCTGGATCTCGCCAAAACTACTCCTGTAGCCTTGCCAAGTGCTGAGGACTGAACCTCAGATAGCCTAACACCATGATGAGGATGATGTTGCCAGCGGCGTGAATCTAGCCCTTGGCTACCCCAAAGTTGCCGAATGTCCCATAAGTAGTCACTATTCACTAAGAGGTCATCCTCTATCTTGTTTCCGGCGCTGCCTGATAGAAGCGCGCCAATATTCGCTTCTTGACCATACCCTAAGACATCAAGCGTGCCCACAGGTCATCTTGTTTGACTTAATGGTGATGATTCTGTCGGGAGGGGTCTTGCACGGTTTATCCTGAATCGTTTCCTTGATTCATGAGATTGGGCAAAGCAAGTTGGAAATTAGGTATAAATGCCTATTGCCAGAATAGGCACTATGGCGGAAGGCAGTTTTGGCATCGGGTGGTAAGCTGATTATTGAGCGTGTTAGGGCAGCATGTGAAAGGGGGAGGTGAGAGAAAACCGTACAAGGGCTGCCGAACATCAAGAGGGAATTTCGTCGACTTATCTCCATCAAAAGACTCACCTCCCCAACTGCCCGCCGGGGCTGGCCTCTTAGAGGCCTTTTTCTTATCTGGCCCGGTAGTTGTTGTCTATTTAGCCACCCGATGTCTCACCAGCATGACTCATTTTGTCTTGCGTGTCAAAACACATGTCTACACCCGAGGTATAAGCCCTTGTCAACAGCCGCGCACCCGTTGATCTTTACGGCAGAGAATTTGGCTCCTGTCAGTGTCCTCGCCTTCTCCTCCTGCTCTTGAACCAGTAAACTGGGGACAGCAGAGCAAAGGTAAGGGTCGACCACCGCATCATCATGGCCAGCAGTCGATAGAAGCCACTTGAATCGAGGTACATGTTGGTGGAGAAGCTGCCCATCAGTTTCCCCTTCATGCAGAGTCTATCGCCTGCCTTCTCTATTCCCTCCACATCGAGCACGCTGGATCCATCCTCATTTAGTATCTTTACGGCTTTGCCTCCAGCGGCTGGCTTTTTCGCACTTTTCACCGAGCTAGCCTGGGTCGATAGCACCGTAGAAGGACTGGCAGCAACAGCAGGTTCTCGGGATTCAACTCTAGGCTCCGGCCGAGGAAGCACGGCAGCCGCTCCAGGCCTTTCTTGCCCCACGCCTGCCGCATGCTGGGCGGCAAGCCAGCCGAAAGTCATGGCCTTGCCACCGGTCATGCCGCTGGTGTAGGCCATACCAGTAGCTAAAGGAGCGGCCGCGTTGCTAGTAGCATAGAGACCCGGAATAGGCCGTCCCCCAACATCTATTACCTGCGCATTGGTATTGATCACCATTCCACCCAGGTGACCGACCGTGCCCACATGGAGCTGCAGTCCGTAGAAGGGCGGCTTATCCAGGGGGCCAAGAGCAGGGTTAGGTTTGCGATTCGGCCAGAATCCCCATCTCTTGTCATAGCTGATCTCACCACGGTGAAAGTCGGGGTCGCGCCCCTCGCTGGCAAACTTGTTAAACCTGTCCACCGTTTCCTTTAAGTTAGCAGGAGGTATCCCCAGCTTCTCAGCCAACTCCTCTATGGTATCCCCCTTCTGAAGCCAGTCGGCCATCTTCGTACCCGGGGGAAGAGGCCCCACAGGTATGCGATCTCTGAAGCCCTGGTCAACTATCCAGAACATGGGTAGATTGG
>JBGOXA010000078.1:0-7061 GCA_041478915.1 Dehalococcoidia bacterium | reverse complement strand
TCCCCTCTAGCCGCAGGGCGGACTACTTCAATAGTGGAGTCATCAACGTCACGGGTGTTCTCTATCATCACTACAGCATCGGCATTGTTCGGTAGCATTCCACCAGTGTGGATTAAGGCTGCTTCAGCGGGGGAGAGGGAGATTTCAGCCGGCTTCCCCATCGTCACCTCGCCTGTTACCTTCAAGTACGCTGGCAGGCTCTCCGATGCGCCGTAGGTATCCTCCGCTCGCACTGCATAGCCATCCATGGTTGAGCGGGGGAAGGAAGGCAGGTCGCTGGGAGCGACTATATCCTCGGCAAGGACACGTCCCAGGGCCTCGGCTGTAGCTACAGTGTCTACCCTTCCTATGGGTGAAAGGTGAGGCTCGAGTCTAAGCCACGCCTCTTGGGGGGTGATTACAGTAAATAGTTGCGGCATTCCTAAGAATAGGTTAGCACTAGGAAGAACGAAAAGGCAAACGGTACTCTGGCGGGTGCCTCTCAGGAGGGGGGCTTTCTATCCTGCTCGCTGGAGCTGTGATTCTTGTCTTGCTGACGGCAGTCGGCTGACTCATGGTTCGCCTGCGCAAGAGCTGCTTCCTGGGCAGGAGGGCTGGCAGGAACGCCCTCGCCTGCCTCTTCTATTTGGTAACGCTTCTGTAGTGGGAGCTCTTTCAAGAACAGGGTGGCTACGAAACCCAGTGCCACTGCCACCACACCAACAAGGAAGACGGCAGTGATAGACGTTGCCAGCGCCCCTCTAAGGGCGTGCATTAGTTGCTGCATCAGGTCTGCTCCCTGCGGCCCCAACTTGTCGAACGTCTCCTGAAGGTTTGCCATGGCATCGGGGTTTACCAGCGCCTGGGGATTGCTCGTCAACCCCGACAGGGTGTCAGGGGGAAGTGCCTGTTTGACTGTTTCAGGCAGCATGGCTGGTAACTCAGAGGCGAAGCGACTTGCCATAACCGAACCGAAGACGGCTAGACCGACCGCTGCGCCAATGGAGCGGAAGAACTGAACCGAAGAGGTAGCTATCCCCATAACGCGGTAGGAAACGGCGTTCTGCACCGCAATGGTGAACAAGGGAAGGGCGGTGCCAATTCCCAAACCCACGAGGACTATGTTGAAAATGGCCTGAGCGTAGGTCGTTTCCACGGTCATACGAGACAGCAGGAAAATCCCTGTCGCCATGATAGCCATCCCTATGAGGCCCTGGATGCGATAGTGACCACCAAGGCGGGATAAGGCTTGCCCTGACAGAATGCTGGCCACCGTCATGCTCAGCATCATGGGAACGAGGAAGCTCCCACTGCTGGTGGCGGAGCGGCCAAGGACACCCTGGAAGAACAGGGGGACGAAGACGATGGCGCCGAACATCCCAAACCCCGCAATGAAGATGGTGACCATGGTAAGACTGAATATGCGGTTGCGAAATAAGGCCAGTGGCATGATTGGTTCAGGGGCTCGTGACTCTACTATCACAAAGAGAACAGCCATGACTACCGCCGTGGTCAGCGTGATAATAATCTGTGGCGAGATCCAATCGTATTCCACACCAGCCCAGGTGAGCCCCAACATCAGTGATACCACGGATAATGTGAGGGTCACAAGTCCCAGGGTGTCAATCTGATGCTTCCGCGTAACAGGACGTATGTGCGGGAAGTACCGGATGAACAGGACAATCACGGGGATGCCGATAGGGATGTTGACATAGAAGATCCAGTGCCAGGAGAGGTTGTCTGTCAAGAAACCGCCCAGGGTGGGTCCGATGACGGAGGACAGGCCGAAGACAGCAGTAGTCATCCCCTGGTATTTACCACGCTCAGCCGGGGGGAACAGGTCACCGATAACGATGAAGGCGTTGGCCATCATGATGCCACCACCTATCCCCTGGAGAGCACGAAAGATGATAAGTTGCGTCAGCGTCTGGCTGAGGCCGGAGAGGACAGAGCCCGCCAGGAAGATAGCGATGCCGGCAATGTAGAACCACTTGCGCCCATACATGTCCGTCAAACGGCCGATGATGGGCATCATGATAGTAGATGTTACCAGGTAGGCCGTGGTGACCCAGGTGTAGCGGTCGAAGCCCCCCAGGTCGGCCATGATGCGGGGCATAGCAGTACTTACCACGGTCTGATCCAGAGACCCCAGGAACATGGCCATCATGACTCCGGCCAGGGTCAGGAATACCTCTCGCCGTGGCAGGTTGTAGAATCCTTGAGTAGATGTCACCTTCTCAAGTCCGTGAGATGGCACAGAATGTTACTTGTCAGCGTGCCTCGGGGGCCTCTCGCTCAGCTCGTCTACATTAAGAACAGGACTCCGATCTCGGAGTGGTTTCCTCTCAATGAGAGCAGAAGGTGCAGTTCCGCTTCCAACCGAGTCACGGAGTCACGCTGGAATAACCTATCTAATAAGAGCACCCTGTACAGTAATCGTCATTCGCCATGATGATAAATCCCATCCGCATCAAGTGCCTCAGCACCTCATAGATGATTAGATATCGACTTAAGCCATGCTCTTGCTATTCTGCGATATCAACTGGCGAAAGAGTAATGACGCCGAGCCGTCGAGCAAGGGGATTCCCTCTGTGGTGCTTAACGTTCCTTGCAGGGAAGTGACCGAAATGCTGCCATTCTCTACCGCATATATATCTGTGCCTTCCTCTGCATTCCACTCTACCTGCCCTATCTTAATCCGGTAGCTATACTTTTCCTCATCGCGCTCTATCTCGATCGCACCACCGTATCCTCCCTTCCCCACCCTGGTGATCTCGATACCTCTTATCATGTCAAGGCGCAGATTGGGCAGGTTTACGTTCAACAGCAACCTCTCGGAATGGCCAGCAGCAATCCTGCTGGCCAGCAACCCTGCCAATTTCGCAGCTACCTGAAAGTGTGTTTCCTCTGTCCGCACCACTGAAAGGGCAATGGATGGGAGACCACGAAGGTAACCTTGCAGGGCGGCCCCCACAGTGCCTGAGAGCAGCACATCACTGCCCATGTTTACTCCTCTGTTAATGCCTGAGAACACCATAGATATGTCTTTAGCTATTTCCAGGGCTAAGAGTACGCTATCTGCTGGCGTTCCTTCCACCGCGTAGGCCATTGCCCCAGGTATTGCCGATTTTACCTCAGCAAAGCACACCGGGCGCCGTAGAGTGATAGCGGTGCCTATGCCACTTTGCTCCTGGCTAGGAGCGCAAACGATGACCTCACCTACTTTCGTTAGCTCAGCAGCGAGTGCCCACAACCCAGGAGCATCTATGCCATCGTCGTTAGTAACCAGTATCTTCATCTCTTATATAGAGGTCGAGGGACTTTTGTTCAAGTGGTTTGCCAAGTTCCTTTGGCTCTGCAACCCAGAGGTAGCAGCCATAGCTGTATCATGAGCTGGCTTTCCAGGCGTTTTCTGCCTTGGCAGAGCCTTACTTATAATCGTGGAAACCCTTACCGCTCTTTCTCCCCAGATAGCCAGCAGTGACCATGGCCTTCAGGAGGGGTGGTGGCGCATACAGGCGATCTTTGAATTCGTCGTACATGGCACAAGCCATGGCATAGATAGTATCCAGGCCAGCGAAGTCCATCAGTGTGAAGGGACCCATGGGGGAATTGGTACCAAGCATCCAGGCTTGGTCGATTTCATCTGCGGTGGCCGACCCTTCCTCCAGTATACGGATAGCGTTCATCATGAAAGGAAAGCCCAGGCGATTGACGAGGAAACCTGGTGTATCCTTAGCAAAGATCACTTTCTTGCCGAGAGAGATACTGAAATCCCTGGCTGAATTGATAGTCTCATCCGAGCAAGTGATGGTCTTCACAATCTCCACCATGTTCATAACGGGGACGGGTTGGAAGAAATGCATCCCAATCACCTGCGACGGTCTCTTTGTCACCATGGCCATCTGCAAGATGGATAAACAGGAGGTGTTGCTGGCTAGAATGGCGTGTTTGGGGCAAGCTTTATCCAGGGAGGCAAATACCCTCTTTTTTTCTTCCATATTTTCGATGACGGCCTCTATCACCAGATCACAATCCTTGAAGTCCTCCACTTTGATGGTGCCCTGGAGACGCTGCAAGGTGGCAGCTTTATCCTGCTCTGCCAGTTTCCCCTTGCTGACTGCCTTGTCCAGGGAAGACCTGATGGCTGCCATTCCCTTGTCCAGGAACTGCTGGTTGACCTCTAAGACAACTACTGAATAGCCAGAGCGAGCGCAGACCTCGGCGATGCCGGAGCCCATTAGTCCGCAACCCACTACACCTACCTTCTTGATTTCCATGCTACCTCCTTCGTTTCCGCTGTAGATGCCGTTCTGGCGAGCGTTTCCGTTGCAACTCGCTGAGGCTACAACTCAGGACAGATCGATCAGTTTCGTTTTCAGTCCCTCGAGCCTTTCTTCATACGGCAGGGCAAGCCTGTTCAAGCCCTGTCGTAGCTCAGGGATGACTCCAGGATTAATTGCCCCAATTGCACTCCCGGAAATCCTTAGCTGGTGTAGGACTTCTCTGGCCGACTTCTCTATTTCCCGGCTTTCTTTTTCTGCCGCTTCCTCATACTCTCGGAAAAGCTGCTCTATTTCACTTTTGATGCTGCTGACGGCCGAATCACCCTGCTTTAAGGCCAGAATCGCCTCTATCACCCGTTGAAGCCTTTCACGATTGTCTAGCTCAATCGTTTGAATCAGCTTGGAGGCCAGGGCTTTTTGCACCAAGCCTTTGTCTTCGGCACTATACTTGTTGAGTTCTGTTTCCAATTGCCATAAGCCGAGGCCGGCAAGATACTTGTCGGCCAGAATCTGCCCTATGGCACCGAATTCCTTCTCCTTTTGCCTCCGGCGTTCTTCCGGCGAGAGGCTGCCTAACCTCTCCACCTTCTCCAGAGCGATTTCCCAGGCACTCCTTATCTCCCCCACGCTGACCTCCACGATCCAATGGCAGGAAATCAGGTACCTGATTTCCTGCCTGTACTCATCTCAAGCCGGACTCCGTCAAATGCCTCTAACCGGAATATTTTGCCCCTGCTACAGCGTGCTGTATCCACCATTGACACTGATAGTCTGTCCGTGGATGAAAGAGGCGGCATCGGAAGCCAGAAACACTACCGCATTGGCCACGTCCTGAGGCACGGCGACGCGGCCTATGGGGTACAGCTTCATCTGCTTTGCCTTCAGCTCTTCGGGCATGTTCTCCTGGGTAACCCCCTGGGTCATGGTAAACCGTGACACGTGCTCAGCCTTCTCCGGGATGACGCCTGCCGGGCAGAGACAGTTAATATTTATACTGTAGCGCCCTACCTCTTTGGCCAAAGCCTTGGTCAAGCCGATGACGCCGCCTTTGAGGGCAGAATACATCACTTGCCTGAACTCCCCTACCCTGCCGGCCTCAGAGCCGATGTTAATAATCTTCCCATATTTCCGCTTTATCATATGGTCAAGCACTGCCCTGGTGCAGTTTATGGTGCCCCAGAAGTTCAGGTTGGCCATCTTTTCCCAGGTATCCCGCGTCTGCTCCATAAATAGCCCCCATGGCGTGTCAACCCAGCCCACCCCGTTGACCAAGATGTCTATCTGGCCGAACTCGTCCAGGGTCTTCTTTACCATGGCCTGTACCGAGTCCAGATTGGTCACATCGGTTTTTATGTAGATGGTTCTTCCGCCGCGCTGAGCATCGGCCTCGGCGACCACTTTAGGGCCCACCTGGTCGTCGATATCCGCGTTGACTACATTTGCTCCCTCCCTCGCAAAGGTGAGCACATTAGCCCGGTTGATGTTGGAACTACCGCCGGTAACGATTGCCGTTTTACCTTTAAGACCCAGATCCACTTCTTGACCTCCTTTCGACTAGATTGCCGGTTGCCTTGCGGTGGCATTCTCCCCGTGGACGCTTAAAACACGAACTGGTCTGTTTCATCTCCCCTGAACTTTGGAGTCCTCTTTTCCAGGAAGCTCTTCGCTGCTTCAAGATGGTCCGCTGAGTTAAGGGTATGATACTCGTAGGCGATGGTAGTATCGAAGAGCAAGTTTATCCTCTCCATCAATATCTTGTTAAGGGACATCTTTGTCAAGCTCAGAGCCAAGGTGGGGCCATTGGCAAACCGCTTGGCCCATGCCCAGGCTTCTTCCATCAGTTTCTCAGGCGGGACAACCTTGGTTATCAGGCCGATGCGCTCGGCTTCTGCCGCACTGACCATTTCGCCGGTCATCAGATACTGCTTGGCTTTGCACATCCCTACCAACAAGGGCCAGATGATGCACCCACCGTCGCCGGGAAGAATACCAACCCCGATGTGGGGGTCGCCTATGCGGGCCTTCTCTGAGGCAATGACTACGTCGCATTGCAGGGCTATAGTGGCTCCAAGACCGGCACAGGCACCGTTCAAGGCAGCAATGACTGGCTTGCGGATGGCAAGCAGGTTCATGATGATCCTCTTAACGCTGGTGCTGGAAATGCGTATCGAGTGATCCGTATAGCCCGTTATCATGAGGTTTATATCCCCGCCAGCCGAAAAAGCTCGCCCGGCTCCGGTAAGGATGATAGCATTGATTTCTCGATCCTCGTTCACGTCCTCGAAAATGTGCTCCAGCTCAGCATGCTCTTCCTTGCCTATGGCGTTCATGGCGTCAGGGTTGTTGAGCGTCAGGATGGCTATCTTTTCCTTCTTCTCTACCTTGATAAACTTGTACCGACTGTAGTCAACCATTTATTTCAACCTCCTTCAACTGGATTTTCTACTTCCTACATTCCTAGTTGTTGGGCAACCATCTCGCGATGGAAATCAGCATCACCAAAGAAAAGCTCGGCCGCCTTGGCTCTCCTGAAGTAAAGCTCCAGATCATGGTCCTTGGTGAAGCCGATGGCACCGTGAATCTGATGTGCTTGCGCCGTTACCCTGCGGTAAGCCTCGCTTAACCACCCCTTGATCACAGAAATCTCCTTGGTGCAGGAAATCCCTTCGCTGAGCATCCAGGCGGCCTTGTGCAGGCTCACCCGCGAGCTATCAACATCGATGGACATATCGGCCAGGTAATGCTGGATGACCTGGAAGCTACCGATGGGGCGGTCGAACTGGACTCTATCCTTGG
>JBGOXA010000073.1:0-7204 GCA_041478915.1 Dehalococcoidia bacterium | reverse complement strand
GAAAGACTATGAGGGCAACCTTCTTTCTCGTTCCCCTATCTCCTTCATTACTAGGTTGGATGCCAGCTTTTCAATGTCGTCTTCTACGTCAAGCCAGTGAATGCGCGGGTCCTTCAGGCGGAACCACGCGTACTGGTGACGGGCAAAGCGATGGGTTTCGAACTTGATTTGTTGAATGGCGGTCGGCAGGTCTATTCGTCCCTGGAGGAACTGCCCGATCTGGCGGTATCCGACGCTGGACATAGCAGGAAGGTCGAAGCTGTAGCCCCGGGCTGCTAGACCTTTGACCTCTTCCACCAGCCCTTGGTTTATCATTTTGTCGACTCGATCATCGATTCTATTGTATAACTTGTCTCTGTGGCAGGTCAGTGCCAAGATGAGAGTATTAAACGGAGGCTTCTCTTTCCCCTGAAGCTGGGAGAAGGGAACCCTCGTTGCTTCACATACCTCGAGAGCCCTGATCACCCGACGCACATTACGAGGGTCAATTTTGCTGGCCGATACCGGGTCCACCTCTTGGAGACGTTGGTATAACGAGTAGGCTCCCCCTATGGCTGCCTTCTCCTCCAATTGATGCCTGAAATCGGGATCAGGAGGAACTGGAGGGATCTGCCAGCCTTCGACTGCCGACCACACGTAGAGTCCGCTACCCCCTACCAGTAACGGTAGCTTGCCCCGCTGCCAGATGTCTTCGATGGCCTCATAGGCCAGGCGTTGGAAGGTCGCCAGGCTGAAAGGCTCCGTAGGCTCAATGATATCTATCAGGTGGTGGGGGATGGAAGCCCTGTCTTGGAAACTCGGCTTAGCGGTGCCTATGTCCATGTAGCGGTAGATCTGGCGGCTGTCGGCGCTGACAATCTCGCCATCGAGGGCCTGGGCAAGCGTCAGCGCCAGCCTACTCTTGCCAACAGCAGTAGGCCCGACGATGGTAACTATCCACTTCATTATCGCTTTGCATTGGCTGTTTGGTCCACAATACGGAGGAACTCGGCTGCTTTCAGACTGGCTCCGCCTACCAGGGCGCCGTCAATCTCCGGTTGGGATGTGAACTCGCCAATGTTGGCCGCGGTAACGCTACCGCCATATTGAATGCGTATGTTTTGAGCCGATTCTCCGCCGTACAGCTTCGCCAAGGCGCTGCGGATCAGCTTGATAGTGTCGTTGGCTTGTGCCCCGCTAGCTGCTTTGCCGGTGCCTATGGCCCAGACAGGCTCGTAGGCGATGACCAGGCTCTCTGAGTAGTCAACACCAGCCAGAGCGCCTTTTATCTGCCTGGTGACCACTTCCTCCGTTTTGCCTGCTTCGTTCTCTTCCAAACGTTCCCCAACACACAGGATGGGCTTAAGCCCATCTTTTAGCGCTGCCTTTACCTTCTTATTCACTATTTCGTCACTCTCCCCGAAATACTGTCGCCTCTCGGAGTGGCCGAGGATAACGTATTCGCACAGGCCAGCCAGCATCAAGGAGGAGACCTCACCGGTGTAAGCGCCCTTCTCTTCGAAGTGCATGTTTTGCGCCCCCAGTTTGATAGAAGAACCAGATATGACCTTCCTGACAGCGCTAAGGGAGACGAAAGGGGGGCAGAGAACCTTCTCTACACCTTCTAGCTTGTCTAAGCGACCCCGCATCTCTTGGGCAATCTCGACAGCCTGATCAATATTGGTGTTCATTTTCCAATTGCCAGCGACTATCGGCAGACGCACACAGCCTCCTTAAGCGCCGAATTTAGTGAGTTTCAGGGCATTGGCTAAGGCAAGGGGCATGACCGCCAACGCAGGTAGCCTTCCCAGGCTACCCCTGGCACAGGCTCGCTCAGAGAATTCGGTGACGTCATCGGCTCGGCACCAGCGAGAGGACAACACGAAGGGGACCGGATGCCAGCTATGGGCCTTCAGCAAGGCAGGAGTGGAGTGGTCCCCGGTAACCACTATTACCTCCGGTTGCAGGTCTGTTAGCCTGGGCAAAGCGGCGTCAACCTCTTCTATTACCCGTACCTTCTCCTGGAAATTGCCGTCTTCACCGGCGGCATCAGCCTGCTTGATGTGAAGGAAGAAGAAATCGTAATCAGCATAGTGCTTGGCAAGGACATCAAATTCCTCTTCTATGGAGCTCTGTTTGCCTATGTCCAGTACGTCCATCCCCAGCAGTTTAGCCAGGCCGCGGTACATGGGATATGTAGCAATAGCTGCCGGCTTGAGCTTGTACACTTCACTCATACTGGCGAAATGAGGATGCCGGGAAAAACCGCGCAGCAACACCATGTTGGCTGGATATGAATTCACGAGTACGTTCCTTGCCTTGTTCACCCACTCTCGAACCAGGGCAGCGGTACTCTCTGCCTCGGGTGAAAGGACAACAATCTGGTTGGGCTTCACGCCTATCTGGTTGGGGTCAGAATCGCTGACATCAGGGTGGAGGTCATGGCCTCGGAGGACTACTAGAAAGCGATGTCCTCTGACGGGGCGAACCAGTGGCTGGAGGTTATCGACTTTAATGTGGCCGAGTAGTTGACATAACCTGGCACATTCGTCGTCGGAGATGCGGCCAGCACGCCGATCCACGATGACGCCGGCATCATTAACAGTGCAGAAGTTTCCCCGGGCGGCCACATCCCCTTCTTGGAGGGGAAAGTCAATACCCAGTGCTTCAAGGATGCCCCTTCCAATGGTGAAGCGGAAAGGGTCGTAGCCGAAAAGGGCAAGATGGGCCGGTCCGCTGCCAGGCGTCAGCCCAGGGCCGAGGGGCTCAATTAGCCCAGAGATGCCATTCCTTGCCAGAAAGTCGAGATTGGGAGTCTTGGCGGTTTCGAGTTCTGTCTTTCCGGTATCTGGATGAGGCAAGCCACCAAGGCCGTCAATCACTACCAGCGCGATCTTGGAAGGCGAGCGGACGGCAATTCTCTCGATTTGCTCTAGCTCGTTCATCCTTTCTTGTCTAGCAGAGCTTCTACCCCTGGTAGAGGTTTCCCCTCGAGAAACTTGAGGGAAGCGCCACCACCGGTGGAAACGTAGGTCATCTTATGCACCAGTCCCATCTCTTGCACTGCTTCGGCTGTCGATCCTCCTCCTACTATGGTAGTGGCAGACATGCTTGCCAGTACCTCGGCAATGGCTTGAGTACCAGTCCGGAAGGGGGGGAACTCAAATACGCCTACCGGGCCGTTCCAGACGACGGTCTTGCTCTTGCGCAGCTTGGCGGCAAACTGCTTGATCGTCTTTGGCCCGATGTCCATCACATACCAGCCTTGAGGAACATCTTTTATAGAAACGGTTCTGAACTTGGCTTCAGCGGCAAACTTGTTGGCTACAACCACATCGGATGGCAGGAGCAGGTGTACGCCCTTCTCTGCAGCCGTGTCTATCAGTTTTTGGGCCAGCCCGATCTTTTCTTCTTCAACCAGGGATTGGCCCACCTCATATTTCAGCGATTTCAAGAAGGTGGAGCCCATGCCGCCGGCAATCAGCAGGGAATCAACCTTGTCTAGGATGTTTTCCAGCACCCCTATTTTGTCACTTATCTTCGCTCCACCAATGAGAGCGGTAAAGGGATGGTCTGGATTATTCAGTGCTTTGTCCATGGTCTCCAGTTCCTTTTCAATCAGGAAACCGGCCACCGACGGCAAGTATTGGGTTACACCTACTGTGGACGCATGGCTTCGGTGAGCAGTGCCGAAGGCATCGTTAACGAAGACCTCTGCCAATCTAGCCAGAGCTTTGGCAAAGGCGGGATCGTTTTTCTCCTCCTCGGGGTGGAAGCGCAGGTTCTCCAGCATCAGGATTTCCCCTCCATTTAGAACAGAGATCATCTTTTCCACCTCTGGCCCGATGCAGTCAGCCGCCATCTTGATTTCTCGACCTACAAGCTGAGAGAGGCGTTGAGCAACAGGGGCCAAGCTCGCCCCCTGCTCTTTGTTCTTGGGTCGCCCCAAATGGGAACAAAGGATAACCTTAGCTTTGTTGTCCTGGAGATACCTGATAGTCGGTAAAGAGGAACGGATACGAGTATCATCGGCTATAGCCCCGCTCTGGGGGTCTAGAGGCACATTGAAATCCACCCTGACCAATACCTTCTTCCCTGCAACATCGATGTCCCTAACCGTTTTCTTCTTCAATATTTCCCCTCCTTAGCTTTTTTGCTGATGGATGCTTCCAGGTTTTCTTTTATCTTTTTCACCTCCTCTACGGCCTCTTGCGCGAACTCGAAAACGCCTACCCCTAGCCGGTCGGCCTCTGCAATCTTCGGATTGTAATTGATGAAGCCCAGAACCTCGAACCCAGGCAGATGGTCTATGATGAATCGGCGGTCAGCATCATTGTGCGTCTTGGAACCAACGACATAGCATTGGCCGACACCCAAGTCTTTGGCTAGTCTCCGAACTGCTTCTGCTGTCTGGAAGCTTCTTTTCCCCGGTTCAACCACTATGATGAAAGCATCTACTCCCTGGGCAGTGCCCCTTCCCAGATGCTCCAATCCGGCATCCATATCCATGATGACTACCTCAGACCTATCTAAAAGAAGGTGCGACAGGAGGCCTCTAAGCAGGGCGCTTTCGGGGCAGACACACCCGGCACCACCCCCTTTGACTGTGCCCATAACCATTAGCCTGACGTTGCTCTTTTTAACCGAGAAACGATCAGGTATATCGTCAACTTTGGGGTTGAGCTTAAAGAAGGGGCTGGTGGTGCCTGGCTTTGCTCCAGTGCGTTCTTCGATCAGATCCTTCAACTCAACGATCGGGACGATATCGCGTGCCACCTCTGCGGGAATGCCCAGGGCCGACGCCAGGTTGGTATCAGGGTTAGCATCGATAGCGATAACCCTTTTGCCCTCCGCAGAGTAGACCATTGCCAGCAAGCTTGCCAGCGTTGTCTTGCCCACTCCTCCCTTTCCGGCTATGGCTAGCTTCACTATTTCCTCGCAAACAAAGGCATGTAGGCCTGATATAAAGTATAGTGGTCGAACTATCGGCTGGCAATGTTTGATTGGAAAGGGTTCCGGGCCGGGCAATTTTTGCCACCAGAGCCAAGCTGGACGGGTCGTGGGAGATTGATTAAAATGTAGACAACCTGTCAGCTCTTCTGTTTGCTATTCCTATTCAAGGAGGCTAAATCACTAGTCTATGGACAGGGAGCCGTCTTGATCATGGATTTTGCTGCCGCACGTGCTGAGCTGGTGACCCACTTGTGCCATGAAATAAAGGATGAGAGGGTGCGCAGCGCCATGCTGCGCGTGCCCAGAGAACTCTTTGTTTCCTCGGCTTACCGGGAGGCCGCTTACGAAGACAGGCCGCTTCCCATCGGCCAGGGGCAAACGATTTCCCAGCCCCTAATTGTGGCTATGATGATCGAGGCCTTAGAGCTAAAGGGTACGGAGAGGGTGCTGGAGGTAGGCACAGGCAGCGGATACCAGGCCGCCATTCTGGCTGAACTGGCTCATCGGGTGGTCACGGTGGAGAGACATTACCAGCTCCTTGAGAAAGCAAGAGAGGTGTTGCAGAAACTGGGCTATTCCAATATCGAGATCCACCTGGCCGAAAAACACTTGGGCTGGCCTGAAGGAGCCCCCTACGATGGTATAGTAGTCGCCGCTGGCGCTCCCAGGATTCCTCAGGAGCTTCTAGCCCAGCTAGCCGCTGGTGGCCGCCTGGTGATTCCTGTGGGCTCTCGCTATGAGCAGGAGTTGCTAAAGGTCACCAAGCAAAATGGCGAAACCATCGTTCGGAAGCTCGGCCCTTGCCGCTGGGTGCCTCTCGTTGGCGACGGGGCGTGGGACGAGGAATAGTTAACAGGTTTTGCCCACAGGCTTTGCCGAAGCTTGCTTATGGGCGAAACCCGGGCGCGTGCGCCCGGTGCCCCGCATTCATCCAGCCGAAGGGCTTCACGACCATCGGCCTGACGACACCGCTACAGCGTCACCTCACTGCCATGATAGATTAATTGTTATTTCGATATTGAACGCGAAATCACCACACCTGATCTCGAATACATGCTTACCACCATTATCAAGGAAATCCTCTCCATAGATGTTGGTAGATGCATTTGCACTTTCATTCGCTGACCACCAGTCATATTCTCGTGCGTAACTCCCTAGCTGAAGCAGAGCCTTCGTAAAATCGTATTCATCGGCGTCAAAACTGAGGTTTATCCATTGGTTGATAGTCCAAACATAACCGGCCGATATTTCCCATGTGCTTGATGTAGACCAATTTAAGATAAACTGATTCACCGGATTGATCTGAACATATGGTGCATCCGGCTGGTTTAATTTACTAAACGCATTTGCCCAAACTTGGAACCGGTCCATGTCGGCTACACCTCCCTCACCATCATTGGACATCGTACACACTAGCCTATCAAGCGTTACTTTCACCGGCACTGTAGTAGAACGGAGTGTCCACTTCTCATAGTCTGCAACCCCGTATTCACGGAGCAGTAGCTTTGCACCAATGGCATTGCTTCCGTTTTCCACATACAAACACAGGTTTGTTTGCCTGTTTACGATCTCGTAGTATGCGCCTTCCACGGAGACAAACTTCCACTTCTGATCGTCGCCACCGGTCGGCGAGTACTGCCCGACTTCGGTTCCGCTGAATCCCAGGTACTTTCCGCTGTGCCTGGCTACGATGTTGAAGTAGCCCTCTCCCACCGGCCTCAGCTCCCATTGCTGGTTGTGCGCACCATTGAAGTTATTCTGAGATACGAAAGCGCCTTCAACTAGGTTACCTTCGGGATTAGCTGAGCTTACCTCAGCAACCATCCCACTATGTTTTGCCTGGAAGATGTAGTAATTCGTTAGCAGTGAGGGATACGTCTCGGGTGGCTGGAAGACCCACTTCTGCGTGTCAAGGCCCTGATAGGTAGCCTGCCGGATATTGCCGCCATCGTCCGTGGTCTCCACAAGGTCCAGGCACTTGTTGCTGTGCTTGGCCATGACCTTGAAGTAGCCGTCCCCCAAGGAATATAGTCTCCATCTCTGGTAATCCGCGTCCGCCCAGGCATTTTGCTGAACGTTGACGTACTCGTCTGTCCTGCCTTCGGCAACCTCAAGCACCTTGCCGCTGTTCTTGTTGGTAATCTTATAGTAGCCATCCCCCACGTACTGCAGAACCCAAGTTTGGCTGCTGTCTCCTGCATAGAACTGCTGGGACACGTTAGCCCCGTTGTCCTGGCTTGCTCCTTCCACGGACACACACTTATTGCTGTAT
>JBGOXA010000144.1:0-5300 GCA_041478915.1 Dehalococcoidia bacterium | reverse complement strand
GTCGAGGATCGCACCAAACTACTCTCGGACAACGGGCCGGGATATGTCTCCAGGGCCTTTCGGGACTACCTGCACCTGGTGGGCATCCGGCACATCTTGGCTGCGCCTTTTCATCCCCAGACCAACGGGAAGCTGGAGCGCTACCAGCAGACCGTCAAGCAGGAGGTGAACCAGGTCCCCTATGAACTACCCAGCCAGTTGGAGAGGGCTATCGCTGCCTTCGTCGACTACTACAATTTCCACCGCTACCACAAGGCACTGGGCGATGTGACGCTCGCTGATGTCCTGTATGCCAGGAGGCAGCAGATCCTGCAGCGCAGAAAGGAGGTGCAAGCACAGACAATCCAACACCGAAGAGACTACAATCAGGCCCTCAGGGAGCCGAGACACCTCCCCTGACCATAATGTGTTCGGTTCCAAAGTGTCCCATTTTTGCTGATTGCCGACATCGATGGACATAACTGGTGTCCGTATGGTATGATATCAACAGTAGCGAGCGGACCTCACTGACGGGGACAGGGTGCGCGAATTCGACTGTGCACCCTTCTTTTTTGCGGTCCACTTCGTAAGCTTAGCCGACATGCCACGGTTGGAAAGGAACAAAGTCATCAACAAATCTACAATCACAGCCAGCCCCAAGACACCCCAACGCCCGGAGGAAGATCCACAATGCAGACATTCCCGGCGGCATCAAGCCAGGCCTTATGCTGCTGTGGTCTCTGGATCGCTGCCCCGGAGCGTTCCCTTTGGCGATATCCTGGTTTCCGAGCCTGTTGCGCGTGCTTTGCACTCCTGCGGCTACGACGTGCCAACCCCAGTTCAAGCAGGGTGCATACCGCCCATGCTGGAACGCCGCGATGTTGTGGGCAAGGCCCGAACTGGCACTGGCAAGACCGCGGCTTTCGGTATTCCCATGGCTCATACCGTGGATCCGGCTCTGGACAAGGTTCAAGCCATCGTCTTAGTGCCCACACGCGAACTGGCAATCCAGGTCTCGGATGAACTTCGGCGTCTTTGTCAGTTCTGCGGTCTTAGAGTCGCCACCTTGTACGGCGGGCAACCCATTCAGGGACAGATAGAGGTCCTCAGGCAGGGGACGCATATCATGGTCGGGACACCGGGGCGGGTGTTGGACCACCTGGCTCGACGGACTCTCCTGCTGGATGGCGTCCGACTCGCTGTGGTTGACGAGGTGGACCGGATGCTCGACGTTGGCTTCGCTTATGATATCGAGCGCATTCTACGCCAGGTACCATCGCCCCATCAGACCGCCCTCTTCTCGGCTACCATCCCCCTCTTCATCGAGCGCCTTATTCACAGGCGCCTCGACGATCCGGTCTGGGTAGATGTACCGGAGGGCGAGGATATCGAACTCAAAGTAGAGCAAGTTTACTACGAAGTGGCCAAGCAGGACAGACTAGAAGGCCTAGAGGAGTTGCTGGCGAAGAACGGCCATGGGAAACAAACCATCATCTTCCGACGCACACAGATAGGCGTTGACAAGCTCGTCTCGCACCTGCGCAGACATGGCTACGGGGCACGTGGCATCCACGGCGGTATGGCTCAAGCCCAGCGCAACAGGGTAATGCACGATTTCCGCTCTGGCGAGCTCAACCTGCTGGTGGCGACCGACGTTGCCTCCCGTGGTCTCGATATACCATCCATCTCGCACGTCATCAACTTCGACATGCCGGCGAACGTTGAGGAGTACGTGCACCGTGTCGGCCGCACTGGTCGCATGGGGCGTGATGGCACTGCCATCACCTTTGTGAGCGAGTGGGATATTGACCTGCTCGATGACCTCCGAGAACGGGTGGGGCATAAGCTGAAGCGCGAAGTACTGGCTATCTACTGCCGCAATGTTGCTCGGCCTTGTACTGTGCCCCTAACAAGCGTGCCACCTGTTGGGTTGGGGGTTCTCGTTAGGTGAGGCTATGAGGCTAAGTGAAGGGTATCAAGGACTCCCAGTCGGGTCTTCAGCCTCGCCATCTAGCTCTGAGTCGTCACACAGGATCACTATGTCGGCAATGCGCCTAGAGTACAACGGCGGGTACTCTGCTCCGTGAGGACATCGGCCAGCAAACAGGCTAACATTATCGCTTATCAATCGGGGCTGTCACCTCAGAGTCATTCGTCGAACAGAGGAGTAGAACTACGGCTAATTACATTGGAGAAGCAGTACTGGAAAAGGTCAGGGAACTCGTTGCTCGCTCACGGCGGGTAGGAACGAATGTATCCCTTTATACCGGTCCGGAGCTGGGACGCCTGGCAGACAGCGTCGGCCAGAGGAATATCTTTGGGGGCCATAACTGGGATACCCGAGTGCGGAATCGTTCTGCCAAATACACCGTGGTGCTGGGTAGTGAGAAGGTTGCCATCAGGAATCCGTTGCCAGAACAGGCGGAGACGATAGCTGCCATGGACGGGGATTTTGCCCGCATCTTTGGCGGCGAATTCGACGGGAAGCAATATCGGGGCCACGCTAACCGACTCCCTGTAGACCTAGTGCACCGGGTTATGGGAAGTGGGGAAGACCCTGATTTCACCTTTAACTGCTACCTTATGGTAACTACCAAGAACCGGGTTAACCACCATATAACTTACATGTGGGGCAAGATGTGCCGGGCGGTGGACCCGGCAGAGGGTGCGGAAAACCTCTATATGCTCATGGTGCCAGACGTGCATACCGGCAATTTCGGCCGCTTCTACTGCTTCCCGAAGCAGAATGTAACCATCGGCATAGGCAGTGATTATATGGGAGAGACTAAGAAGGGGATGCTGCGCATGGCTATGTATGAAGCTAAAGGAAAAGGCATCCTGGGCATTCACGCCGGCACCAAGATAGTTCGCGCCCTTAACCAGAGTAGTGGAGAGTTGAAGTATTACGGGGTGGCGATTTTTGGCAACTCTGGAACTGGTAAGACCACCAACGTCGGTCATACTCATTACCTGGATATGAAGGGTGAACAGGTTCTCGTGGTCCAGGATGACTTCTCGGGCTTGCGGCTCAAGGATGGCCGCATCCTGGGAACCGAACAAGCCATGTTCCTGAAGACAGACCTAGACGGGGATGACCTGCTCCTCCGCTCGGCCACTGAATCTCCTGAATTCCTGTCTCAGAATCTCTATATAGACTATGAGGGTGAGATCAGGTACCTCGAAGAGGACCTGTGCGCCAACGGGAGGGGTGTCCTGCCTCTGCGGGCTTTGCCTAGGGAACGACGCTATGAGTCCATGGACCTCCCACCCCTGGAGGAACTGGATAACCTGTTCATCCTCATCAATACCCGGAGGAACACTGTGGTCCCCATCTTGCAGGAGCTAACTCCGGAGCAATGTGCCGCGTACTTCATGCTGGGGGAATCCATCGAGACCGCGGCGGGGGACCCCACCAAAGCGGGGCAATCAACCAGGGTGGTGGGAATGAATGAGTTTATCGTCGGTGACCCCGCAGAGGAGGGCAACATCTTCTACGAATACCTTAAGAGATACGAGAGCAAGGTGCGGTGTTTCCTGATGAATTCGGGAGGAGTGGGAGAGATCCCAGACTCCGGAAACAATCCCCACGCCCCGAAACGGCCAGCCAGTCGACCCTGGAAGAACGGGATTGGCTATGTCACCAGGGCCTTGTTCCGCAACACTGCGGTCTGGTCAGATTACCCTGATTTCGGCACAAGAGTCGTGGGTGCCGGTGTCTATGATGAGAAAGGCAAGGTATTTGATATGAGCAAATTCGAGCCTCGCCGGCTCTACGATACTGCCACCAGGGAGGATATGGGCAAGAAACTGAACCGGGAGAGGGTGCAATACCTAGAGCGATTTCCTGGCCTTGACCCCAGGATCAAGGAGGCCATTACCGAGACTCACCTTCTCTGAGGTCAGCCCTCCTTCCTGCTCGACATGAAGACTAAGGCACACTGCTGTAGCGACCAGAGCAGCCAAAACTGACCTGCCCCCCGAAAACTAGTCCAGGTAAAATGTTAGACTTTGGGCTAAGAGAAAGGGGGCCTTTTTATGGGTAGGAGATCATACACACCGGAGCAGATCATCAAGATTGTGTGGTCGCAATAGCAGCATCTTCAACAGGTATGACGCCGGTGACTTCCACGTGGTCACCGTCAAGCCACACCTTTATGCTAAGCATGTCCAGTGCCATGCGCTTTGCCTCAAAGTCCAGTGCGGATATTTTATCCCGCATTAGCTCAACAAACCGCTCTAGCTTGGGCAGGCTTATGGTGGCCTCTTGGCTGGCCTTTATCTGTGTCTCCAGTTCCGCCATCCGTGCCTCTAGACTGGTGCGCTTTTGGTTTAGACGTTTGTTCTCGGCAACTACCATTTCCTCTGGGAAGCCCTTAAGCGCCCACTGTAGCAATTGCCCTTGTTCACGGTCAAGTGCCTTTAGCTGACGTTCTACTTGCTGTAGTTCAGTCTCCAAGACACCTAGCTGATTAGCGTCGTCACGATGCTTTTCAATCTCTTTAATGATAAACTCAGGGTTATCCAGCACGCGCTCTATTTCCTTCCAAACTAGAGATTCCAGTTTATCTGCTGACCAATTCTTATTGATGCAGCGGTTGACGGGTGCGGTTATCCGCTGCTTTCCAGGACAGCGATAATTACGTGTTGTGCGGTCAACGTGACCGCAATAGGCGCGGCCACATTGTCGGCAATACACATGGCTCCTCAATAGGTATTGCTGTTTGGTATTGCGCTTGGCTCTCTGGTAGTTTAACTGCAATTGCCTTTGTGCTGCTTGGAACATCTCTTCGGTAATCAGGGCTGGTGTGGCATCCGGTATTTCTATCCATTCATTTTGAGGCTTACGTACCGTCTTGCCTGGATACGTTGTGAAAGCGTAAGTCTTGCCGGTATATGCTGGGTTTTTCAGGATTCCCATTACGGAACTCCTGTTCCAATACCGGCTCCTCTTGGTAGGTGCATTTAGTGCTCTAAGTCTGTGTGTAATAGTGTTTGTGCACATACCGTCGTTAACCAGCCAGTCATAGATCTGCCTAACCCAACATGCCTCTGTTTCATTGACTAGGCGCTTCTTCTCAATCCTATCGTAGTTATACCCATAAAGCCTGGCAAATCCTCCGTGTGGTATTTTCCCTTCAATTGCCCTAGCCCTTTTACCGCGCATAGTGCGCTCTCGTATCTTTTCGGCTTCCAACTTTGAGGCAAAGCCGAATACTTACCCTTGACTAGAGGATGAATAAAAGACCAGTTGATATTCTCAAAGATGATTTTAATAGGGTCATTGGGCTTGAGTTTGAGAGAGGTTTCATAGGTAGTGAAAG
>JBGOXA010000242.1:0-3422 GCA_041478915.1 Dehalococcoidia bacterium | reverse complement strand
TTCCAATGAGAGAACCTACTACCTGCCAGTAAGGCAGGTGGTGTGGGATACCGCCGAGCAATTAGACCTACAGCAAACATTGGAGCAGCTCAGGCCTGTCCTGTCGGATGCCCGGATCGCCAAGCTGGCCCACAATGGCAAAGAGGTCACCAGCAGGCTGGCTGAATGCAACGTTGGGCTGGCTAATCTGGAATTCGATACCATGATTGCTGCCTATCTGCTGGGGCAAAAATCTCTGGAGTTGAAGGACCTCGCCCCGAGCAAGCTGGGCGTGGAAATAACGCCACTAGCAGGTCCGCCTGCGGCCAGGGAAGAGCCAGCAGGCGAGTCCGGCCTGCCCGCGGTTGCCGAGCATGCTTGCCAACAAGCCAGTGTTATCAGCAGGCTGCGTCCGCTATTGCAAAGGGAGATGGATGAGAAGCAGCTGTTGCGGCTGTTCCAGGAAGTGGAGATACCTCTGGTGCCCATCCTTGTCCGCATGGAAAGGAATGGGGTGGCGCTGGATGTTGACCTGTTGAGGCACATGTCTCAAAGCCTGGGGAAACAGCTAGTGAACCTGGAACAGGAGATTTACGGCTACACCGGACACAAGTTCAATATCAACTCGCCTCAGCAATTGAGCGGGGTGCTGTTTGCCGAGTTGCAGCTACCAGGAGCGAAGAAAACGAAGACCGGCTACTCCACGGATGCCTCGACCCTGGAAGGGCTGAGAGAAGCATACCCTATAGTAAAGCTGGTCCTGGAGTATCGCCAGCTTGCCAAGCTCAAGTCCACTTACATTGACGCTCTTCCGGCGCTCATCAATCCGGCAACACGCAGGGTACATACCAGCTTCAACCAGACTGTGACTGCCACAGGGCGGCTCTCTTCCAGCGAGCCAAACCTGCAGAATATCCCCATTCGGGGGGAATTGGGTAGGCAAATAAGGCAAGCCTTTATCGCCGAGCCACTCTGGTTTCTGTTGAGCGCGGATTACTCGCAAATCGATCTCCGTGTCCTGGCCCACCTTTCCCAAGGCCTGCGCCTGCTGACTGCATTCAGGCAGGATGAAGACATCCATGCCGCCACTGCCTCAGAGGTGTTCGGCGTCAATATGGCAGAGGTGACCCCAGAAATGCGCCGCACAGCCAAGGTGGTGAACTTCGGCATAATCTACGGGATGAGTGGCTACGGCTTGGAGCAGGCTACCGAGCTCTCCCGGGAGGAAGCAGCCCAGTTTATCGCCTCTTACTTTCAGAAATACCCCGGGGTGAAGGACTACCTTGAGCGCACCAAGCAGCAGGTGAGGGAAAGCGGTTTTGTGCAGACGCTGTTGGGGCGCAGGCGGTATATCCCTGACCTCCATTCCTCTAATCGACAGGTACGGGAGGCAGCGGAGCGGATGGCCATAAATATGCCTGTCCAGGGCACGTCTGCCGACATTATCAAGGTAGCTATGATCAACCTCCAGCGGGAGATGGATAAGCGCGGTCTGAAAAGCAAGATGATCCTCCAGGTTCACGATGAGCTTCTCCTTGAAGTGCCGCTAGAGGAGTTAGACCAGATGACGGGCCTGACGGCAAAGACGATGTCCCAGGCAATGGAGCTGAGCGTCCCGCTGAAGGTTGAGGCAAAGGTGGGGAGGAATTGGGGGGACATGGAGCTATATACAGGCCGTCAGTAGCCAACAACCTGTGGCCCTGCTTACCCCATACCTGAGGGCTAGGTAGAGGTGGCAGAGACCCACTACCAGTATCATCGCTGGAAAGGCATATCAGACCAGCAGTTTGTGGGACAGGCTCCATGGAGTGAAACATACTGTGGGTGTGCCGTCTTCCCCCAAGTCCCCCGTCAATAACAGGGTCATGGCAGGACTGCGGCCTCGACCTCGTAGATCCTGATGTCACCCCTTGAATAGACGAGCTTGTAATAAGGGCAATTGTTGAACCATTCCTCGGTTTCCTGGGGAACGTCGTTCAAACTGTGAAGGGGAGGCCTTAGGTCAACAACAATGTAGTCTATCCTATGCTCCTTAATAAGCTCAGGGACGTCGTAATGGGTTAGTGGCGGGCTCTGCTTAAGCTGAGGACTGGTAATGCTAATGTGAAAGCTTATGGTAGCCCCGTCTTCTATATTGCTGAACGAGCATATCACCTTTTGCTCAGCGAGATTTATTTGATCCACAGTGGCCCCGTCAGCCTGGATGGTCACAGTAGCAGTTACTGACACCACTCCTTCAAAGGAAGTGTCGAACTCCTCCGTGACCTCGAAAGATGTCCTACCCGTAAGCTGCACCGAGGTGGGCTGACGGCTAAGAAAGATGGGAATGTCAAGCTTGGTCACCCTGGTATTGCTGCTATTGACTTCGTAGCAGATTTCAGCTTCGTGCTCGCCCCGCCTCAAGGTCATAGTCTGAGTAAACCGAAGATCATCGGCCTGGTATGACGTTGTCATCCGTACTAAATCGTTGTCCATTTCCCAAACCATGTCTTTGAGAATAGCAGCCAGCGCTGTATTGTCCCCCATCCCAACGTCGAAGTAGCTTTGCCGCTCATCAAACAGCAGCATTTCCTGGTAGAAGCCACCTACATAGACGCTGAGCAGAGGAGTGCCAGGTGCATTGCCATATGGGTAAGTGGTTGCCAGACGCAGGTTGCCATTCTCCCAGCCTTGATTTCGGGAGAGGATTCTATCAGCTACCAAGGAGCGCTCCCGCTCAAAGGTGGTGGGCGACATATTCCTGTCCACCACATAGAAGGTTTCCCGCTTGGCCTCCGCTTCTATCCACCATCCCAGCGGATGTGGGAAGACGACAGCTGTCGTGCCAGCCTCCGTGTTTTCACCAATCCAGCGCACTGTTTGCCATCGAGCATCATCAAGGTAGCCGTGATAATCCAGGGCATTGCGCAGCGAGTCATGAGAGTAGACGATTTGCCAGGGCAGAAGCAACACAGGGAGCGCTATGACGAGTAATTTAGGGAGCTGGCGCGAGAATCTCCACAGGCGAGGTCCTTGCCATGACCACAACCGAGATAGTAGGAAGCCAACCAGAAGCCATGTCGGTATGTAGATATAATACTGAGCGCGTCTGTTCAGCTCCAACAGCGGCGGCGGCAGGGAAGAACTGAGCAGTGCTGCAGACAGCAGCAGCATGACTGTCAAGAGGAGCGCCCGGTTCCGGTCCTGGCGCCATAGCCATACCAGTGCAATGACGGTCAAGATAGCCGCCGCTGAGATGAATAGCCAGAAGGGGGCGAGGCCCCCCAGGTCGTGTTTGATGTCGCCCCAGTGCAGCACGGAGGTGGATAGCTCACTACCGCCTTTCGCCTGGATCCGCAGCAGATGAAGATAGGTGGGCAGATAAGGAAGGGAAAGGATGACGCCAACGGCAACTGCTATTCCCACGGGCCTGTAGTTTTCCAACAGCACTTTTCGGTTAAACA
>JBGOXA010000159.1:0-4847 GCA_041478915.1 Dehalococcoidia bacterium | reverse complement strand
TAGAAAGAGGGGAAATTATCTTCGAGGGGCATCCCCGAGAAATTCTCGAAAACGAAAAACTCTTAAAGCTTGTTGGGAAGTAGTTAGATAAAAATCCGTAAAACAATTAAAAAAATTCATTCATAATAGATTCCGTATTTGTTTTGACTTTTAGAAACAGCGGATTAAAAAATTTCTAGCTCTCAGGAAGGGAGGTGATAAAGCAGTATTTTTGGCCTCAGTAGATTCTTAGGGTGAGTTAAGCTTTAATGGAAAGGAGGGTAAGATGGGAAAGAAAGGACTTGCAGGGTTTTTGGTGAGTGTAAGTTTGCTCCTGGCTTTAGTACTATCTCTCTTTGGAACATATGCGCAACCAGTAGCAGCCCAACAAGAGAAGAAACCAATCCTTATTGGACACTTACATCCGTTCACCGGGGGATTTGCTATGTTTGGGACAGCCTGCGCAATTGGAATTGACGTGGCTATCGATGAAATCAACCGGAGGGGTGGCGTTTTGGGGAGACCTTTCGCAGTTATCCACAGAGATGACAAGATGTCTCCCGAGGCAGGCTTAAGAGAGGCAAGGGACTTGGTACTGGATAAGAAGGTTGATTTTCTCACGGGGACTATAAGCAGTGGAGTCGCCTTGGCCATATCCGGATATGCCAAGGAGGCGAAGGTCATATTTGTCGTAACTGGTGCTCGCTCGACACAGCTAACCGAAGAGAAAGGACATCGCTACATTTTTCGGATCGGAGCTAATGAATTTAGCCGTGTTTCGACAGTGGCACAGCTCGCTGCCAAGAAATGGGGTGGCAAAGCCAAAAAGTTAGTGATGATCAATCCGGACTACGGGTATGGACGTGCGTGTGCCAACTACTTCAACGAAGAGTATGGAAAGCTTGTTCCTGGCGTCCAGCTGGTTTATTCGGATTGGCCTAAGTTGGGGACATCTGACTTCACACCATACATCTCAAAGCTCATGGGTTCAGGTGCCGAAATACTGTTTCACTCGCTTTACGGTGGAGACTACCTGACATTCGTCAAGCAGGCCGTGTCTGCGGGTGTCTATAAAAAGTTTAATGTTGTAGGAGCCTCCTGTGGGGGTACAGAAACTGTTTGTGAGATGAAAAAGGATGATCCGGCCCCGTTGGGAGAGATCCTCAGCGACGAATTCCCCTATTGGGAAATAAAGAACCCCAAGGCTAAAGAGGTGGCATCCCGTTTCATTGAAAAGGCAGGCACGACTTACGCTTCCTACGAGTCGATTCTGGGATATACTACTGTTTACGCTCTTAAAGCCGCGATAGAGGCAGTAGGGGCGGTCAATACAGAGAAGATCGTTGACTACCTGGAGGGCAGGGAAATAGATTCTCCGATAGGCAAAGTCAAGATTCAGGCTATCGATCACCAGGCGCTATGGCCGCCTTATGCTGGCACCATGGCCTTTACACCTAATTATCCTTGGCCACACATTGTGAACGTCTGGTACCCTGAACCCATTGAAAAGGCCTATCACAGCCCTGAATATATACAAAAGATCAGGAAGGAAAAATAGGGAGAGCTCTTTTTGCCAGACCCGACTAGATCTGAAAATCGCGTGCGGGCACAGCACAGGCGATGGGATGTCGCTGTGCCCGCCAGATGATGTTTCATTTGAGAGGAACGAGCGAGGGATTTGAAGTAACATGAGTCTTCAAGCGGTGTTGATGCAGTTATTAAGCGGCCTGAGCAGTGGGATGCTCATTTACCTCATCGCTGTGGGCCTGTCGCTTATTTTTGGTACCCTTAGAGTGCTGAATTTGGCACACGGCGCCCTTTATATGTTAGGCGCCTATCTGTGTGTCTGGTTAACGTCAAGCTTCCAACAGATCCCTGGCATGTTTTGGTGGGCGATCATTCTGGGTCCATTTCTAGTGGCATTGTTTGGAGGATTAGTGGAAGTAGTGCTGCTCCGTCGAATTTATGGTTGGCACTTCATGTATGAGTTTATCCTCACTTTTGGATTAATTCTCATTATTAGTGACTTAGTCAAGCTCCTGTGGGGGGGAGGGTTTCACTCAATAAAGTATCCTTGGCCACTGGCAGACACCATCAAGGTGGCTGGAGGAACCTTCCCTTTGTATAACCTATTCCTCGTGGCCATGGGTCTATTCATTTTCTGCGGCCTGCGGGCCCTGCTCCACTACACTAGACTAGGGAAGGTAATTCGCGGCGTTACGTACAATCGTGAGATTATGAATGCTTTGGGTGAGAACGTCCCGGCGGTTTACTTGGTAGTATTCATGTTGGGGTGCTGGCTGGGAGGCCTCGGGGGGGCATTAGCAACACCCTTGGTTACCGTTACCCTTGGGATGGACATGACCGTGATTATTCAGTGTTTTATTGTTGTAGTCATAGGAGGTCTCGGCAGCCTGACCGGGGCTTTCATCGGGGCGCTAATCCTCGGATTGTTAGATGCCTTTGGTATTATGGTCCTGTCTCAGCTTGCTATTGCATTTGGCTTCATACTGATGGCTATAGTTTTAATTGTTCGTCCCTACGGACTCATGGGCAAACGTGAATATGAGAAGTAAAGAGCAACTGAAAACGATCCCGGTAAATGGCCTCCTGCAGAGGTTGGTGCGGCACAGGTGGATTTGGTTGGTTATAGCCGTTGGCCTACTAGCTGCGATGCCCGCTTTTGTCGGTAAGAGTTGGGTAAGCCTCCTTTGTGAGATATTAATTTTGGCTGTGGCTGCATCCGGTCTTAATTTGATCATAGGCTATACAGGTATGATTTCGTTTGGCCCTGCCGGCTTATATGCCGTGGGTGCTTATACCACGGCGCTGCTGATTGTGGGAGTTCGTGCGCCTTTCGGCCTCGCCATGATCGTTGGTCCATTAGTGGCGGCAGTAGTTAGCCTTATCGTAGGCTGGTTTTGTGTTCGCCGCACCGCTGTCTACTTTGCTTTGCTGACTCTTGCCTTCTCTCAGCTAATTCACACCGTGATTTACAAATGGTACGGGCTTACTGGGGGTGACGACGGTATTATAGATATCCGGGTACCGAGCTTTCTCTCCTCAATAGGCAGCTATTACTATTTCACCCTAGCTTGCACCGTCGTATGCCTTTTAGCGATGTGGGTAATCGCCAATTCTGCCTTCGGCAAAGCTTTGAGTGTCATCCGTGAGAATCCAGGCAGGGCGGAATTCATCGGCATCAATGTCAGAAGATACCAGCTCATGGCTTTTATCATCCAAGGGTTCTTTTTAGGAGCAGCCGGCTCCTTACTATGTGGCTTCAGCCACAGTGTATTTCCTCCTATTGCAAACTGGACGAAATCCATCGATATAATCATAGCGTGCCTGCTCGGAGGCATGTTTCATTTCTTTGGTCCCTTTGTCGGATCAGCGGTTTATATTTTGTTAGATAAGGTTGTAACAAGCTTTACGGAATATTGGGCTTTGGTTCTTGGTATATTTGTCATTTTGCTGGTACTTTTCTTCCGGGGTGGTATGGCGGGCTTTATCTCAGAAAGGTTGTCGCCTGGGAGGGATGAGGAGAGTTGACATGCTAAGCACCCAAGGACTTATGAAGAAGTTTGGTGGCCTGACGGCAATAAACAATGTCAGCTTTGAGATTGAGAAAGGGGAGCTTAGCTCTATTATCGGCCCTAACGGAGCTGGGAAGACTACACTTTTTAACTTGCTGACCGGCCATCTCCGCCCTGATTCGGGAAGGGTTATTTTCAACGACAAGGATATTACCAATTTACCACCCCATGGGATATGTCAGCTGGGGATCGGAAGGTCGTTTCAGCGCATAAACATCTTTCCTCGGCTGAAAGTATTTGACAATGTACAGGCTGCGGTGCTGGCAGGACAAGGAAAATGCGTCAATATATTCTCCCCTTCTAAGAATATGGCTAGGGAAGAGACCATCAAAGTGCTGGAGACGGTGGAGCTTGTTGATAAAAGGAGCCTTTTGGCAGGACTTCTTTCACACGGCGATCAGAAACGCTTGGAAATCGGGATCGCGTTAGCGGTACGCCCCTCACTACTGCTGCTTGATGAACCAACTGCAGGAATGGGCTCTGAAGAGACGACGGAAATCGCCGGTCTTATTAACAGGGTGGTTCAATATCAAGGCTTGACTGCTGTGTTCGTTGAGCATGATATGAGCGTAGTCTTTGGTATCTCGCAGAAGATAAGGGTGATGCATTTAGGCGAGATAATTGCTACAGGCACACCCGAGGAAATCAGAGCTAATGCGCAGGTACAGCGAATCTATCTTGGTGAGGAATGATAATGCTACTAGAGGTGGACAGTATAAACACGTTTTATGGAATGAGTCATATCCTATTTGATTTGTCACTGAGCATTGAAAAAGGAGAAATAGTTTGTATACTAGGCAGAAACGGAGCTGGTAAGACCACCACGCTAAGGAGCATAATAGGACTTACTCCACCCCTCTCGGGAAGTATAATATTTGCAGGACAAGAGATTAGAAGTAAACAGGCTTTCAGGATCGCTCGGTTGGGTATTGGTTTTGTTCCCGAAGATATGTTGATAATCCCTGACCTCACTGTGAGAGAAAACTTGGAGATAGCTATGAGGCGGAAGGGGCAGTGGACGCTGGAAACTGTTTATCGACTTTTTTCTGTACTGAAGGAGCGGGAATCTCAAGAAGGCGGCACACTTAGCGGTGGGGAGCAACAGATGCTTGCTATCGGTAGAGCGCTGATGAGTAATCCTCAACTGCTACTCCTCGATGAACCTTCTGAGGGACTTGCTCCTACGATCGTGAAAATGTTGGCCGACTTCATGAGGGTGCTCAAGGAAGAAGGGATGACCACGCTGCTTGCAGAGCAGAACTCAAAGTTTGC
>JBGOXA010000155.1:0-4942 GCA_041478915.1 Dehalococcoidia bacterium | reverse complement strand
GATAGATACGCTGACAGGGCCATGCTCAAGTGCATCGACTATGGCAAGACTCATCCGTAATGTGATGGGGCCGCCGATGCCAAAGTGAGTCAGCATCATGTCGCCCATACGGCTTTCTATTACGGGTAGGTGGGCAGGTTTATGCCCTCGCCCTGAGTCCACATTTGGTGTCATCAACGGGTCAATCTCGTTGGCAGGGCACTGGTATGCAGTCAGGCGCACATTGCTCAGGCTGACACCTTGCATACTGCTGGCCCGATCAACCTCGTACACGGCCAGAGGAACTAGAGCAGGACGTAGTTTGGTGATAGTGTGGCCAACGGCAGCCGCCATACGATAACCATCGCCACTAGAGCCGGTTCCAGGAAACGAAGCACCGCCGGTGGCCAAGATAACCGCCTTCGCCGGGTACACTCCTTGCTCCGTTTGTACACCTACCACCCGTCCCCCATCCACCTGGATATTGGTTACTCGGGCGCCGGCCTGCAACTGCACCCTATTGCCAGCCATGTACCGCTCAAAGGCCCGTACCACATCGCGGGCATTATTGGAGGCGGGGAAGACGCGTCCATCATGCTCAGTCCTGGTATCCACACCATAACGTCTCAGAAACGCCAGCAAGTCGTCTCGAAAGTAATGATGAAAGGCGCTATGGAGAAAACGGCCGTTGGGGCCATACATGTCAATAAAGTCGTCCAGCTCCTTTGCGTTGGTCAGGTTACAACGTCTCCTACCGCTGATGAGGAGTTTCTTGCCTGGGCGCTCAGTCTTTTCCAGAAGAAGCACGTCGGCCCCCAACTCGGCGGCCCTCCCGGCAGCCATCATGCCACTAGCTCCAGCGCCAAAAACAATAACGCGTCTGTCAACCACAGATGTCGAACCTGATCTACTGCTAGTGCTTCCTTGCCGAAATCAGCGAAATGAGATTCTTATCCTTCCGCAGGGAAGGATAAGAATGACACACCTATGTTGTCACCCTGAGCGAAGCGAAGGGTCTCGGCTCACTTTTGTGACGGGAATCATTGCAACTAAGCACTAGTGCTTGATTGCACAGTTGTCTATACATATAGTTCGCACCAACAGTACCTGATAATGGACCATATGTCTGTTCAAAGACTTACGCAACTAGGTACTAGTATATCCTGACCCTGTCAGCAGATTGTGCGTCGGGCAGCCGCCGCATGTCAAGATGAACAGGAGATCGGGTAGAGTGCCCGACGTCGGGCACTCTACCACCGTGCTATGCGTGGCAGGCTGCGGCTTCAACTACACAACCAGGAAGGATGGAAATGATATGAGGAGAGAAGAATCCACGGATCAAGAAAATGCTTTGAGCCATTGACAGGCTATGATTCGAGGTGTCCGTTCAGTTCCTGAAGGATCATCTCAACGCAAACGGGGATTGCCTGTCTCACTTCGCTTGTACATTCCTCACTGAAAGTGGTCACATCAGCTGCCTCGATGGCAAAGATAACGATTTGCCGGGGCAGGGCCATACCTAGCTTGTTGCCAAGCTCAAGCGCGGTAATGAAATTGGTATCGTGGGGCGAGGCGGTGTGACTGGTAAGTGCGAGCGCCTCTGGGCCAAACCGGTAAATCTGGCCTGGCTGCCCCCCTACCGTCTGAATGGCATCAATGAGGATAACTCTGTCGTAGCCGGTCAGCAGATCAAGCACGCCAAGACCAGCCAGGCTGGTCTCTTCAACGGTTATCTCTGGCTGATTAAGCCTGCCTTTGAGTTCTTGCGCTACCCGAAGTCCGACCCCATCATCACTGAGGATGGGATTCCCTAGCCCCAAGATGAGCGTCTTAATGCCCACTTCCTCCTACAGCCCCACATCCGCTCCCTAGCGCAAGTTGCGGCTCAGCCTTTCTGCCACCTCTCCGTGGCTATCGTAGATAACCACTTCCAGTGGCATCTGTCCTGGCAACGTGTGGGTAGCACAAGCACTGCAAGGGTCGTAGGCACGAAAGGCCATCTCTACCATATTCAACAGCCCCTCAGACGCCGCCTTGCCTTTGGTGATCAAAGCCTGAGCTGCCTTCTTGATAGACATGTTCATCGCCGGGTAATTGTGCGCCGTGGCCACAATCAGGTTCACCTTGGTGACGATGCCATTCTTGTCGGTCTGATAGTGGTGAAACAGGGTACCACGCGGAGCCTCTACCACCCCCACCCCCTCATCCGGCGTGGCGGTCGGAATGGTGCGTACATTGGGATCGGTGATCTCCTTGTCCTGACAGAGCTCGAGCAGCCTCTCGGCGGCGTATAATAGCTCTACTAGCCTGGCCCAGTGAAATACCAGGGTGGCGTGAACCGGCTTGCCGCCAAGCGTCTTGTACATCTTTTCATACTCAGCTTGAGCCAGTGGCGTTGCCATGCCATCGGCTACGTTCAGTCGGGCCAGAGGGCTAACCCGGTAAATCCCGCTTTCTTTCCCCTCAGTAAATCCCTTCCAGCCCACCTTCTTCAGGAAGGGGAACTTCAGATAGGACCAGGGTTCAGTATGTTCTGCCACATAGTCGAGATAACTGGCAGGCTTAAACTTGGCGACTTCTTTACCCTCGGGGTCAACTACTCGGATATCTCCCTCGTAGAAGTTTACCCTGTTCTTGCTATCAACCAAGCCCATGTAGTAGCTCTTCATGGTGTAGATGTTGCCGGTGATCAGATTAAGGTAATCCTTGTTCGCCAGGACAACATCGTTGAATAGCTTCAAGCTGAATTTGGCGAACTCGACACAGGACTTGGCCTTTTCCTCAAAGTCGCGACGTTCTTCCTCATTGATCGCTTTGCTCATACCCCCAGGCAGACCGCAAACGGGGTGGGTGGCCTTGCCCCCCAGAGTTGCCTGTATGCTCTGGGCATAGGCCCGGTGCTTTATCACTGCCCCGCCGATCTCAAGGCCGACCTTGGAAACAACCCCTAAAATATTCCTCTGAGCAGGGTCGCTGTCGGGCCCCATGACAAAATCAGGGGCTGCCAGGGCATAAAAGTGAGCGATGTGGGAGTGGATATAGTGGGCACAGTAGAACAGCTCCCTCAGCTTCTTGCCTGCCGGAGGAGGCTCTACGTGGTAGACTGCGTCCGTGGCCTTGCACGAGGCCATGTGGTGTGCCCCTGGTCAGACGCCACAGATGCGAGTCACTATCCGAGGCATCTCCTCGACTGGCCTTCCCTCGCAGAACTTCTCGAAGCCACGTAGCTCAGGTATCTGAAGGTAGGCATTTTCGACATTACCCTCATCATTGAGGAAAATTTCTATTTTGCCATGCCCTTCCAACCTGGTTATGGGATCAATGGTGATTTTCTTCATTTTAGCCTTCCCTCTAGTGTCCTTGGAACCGTCTTTTTCTCAATATGGAGTTTGCCGCCCCAAACCGATAGAAAGTGCCTGCTGGATCGACTATCTCCCCCACCATCCTGGCAACCTCGTCCTCGTTATTCGCTTGATAAATGGAGGCAATAGAGCTGACCAGCTTTGCCCCCTGGTCAACAACCCCAGCCGTCGGCCCGAAGCAGCCGCGACAGGGCATATTGACCTTGATGCACAGCGCACCACAGCCACCCCTGGTAGCAGGCCCGCAGCATATCATCCCCTGCTCCAGGAGACACCGCTCCGGTTCGGGGATGATCTGATGAGAGCGGACTATCTTGCTGATACTCTTCTCATCCTTCTTGCGCGGGCATTCGTCGCAGAGCGTCTTGTCTGCGGCGATCACAGCGCCGGGAGGCGGTAGCTTGTTGGTAGCCAGGGCATCCACTACTTTCAAGATGAGGTCGGCTGTTGGCGGACAGCCAGGCACGAAATACTCAGCATCGACCACCTGAGCCAGGGTGAACACCGACTCATAAAGCTCAGGCAACTCCAACTCACCCTCAGCCACCTTCGTTCGGGTTTGAGGGAGAGTCTTGCCCGGGTTATCATTTGAAGGTGCCTCTATATAGGCTCTCTGCATTATCTCAGCGCGACTGGTAAAATTGGCCAGCGCCGGTATGCCTCCGAAACAGGCGCAAGAGCCAAAAGACACCATCGTCTTGGACTTAGCACGCAGCAATTTGGCTATATATTCTTGCTCTGAACTCCTCACCGCACCGTTAAAAAGGCAAACATCGATAGATTTATCCGGCATCGCCTCAACATGATGATATTTGAAGTCCAGTGCTATTGGCCAGAACACTATATCCGCTAACGCAGCGACATCAAGGATCTTCTCGTTGATATCGAGGACAGCAACGTCACAGCCACCACAGGCGCCAGCCCAATAAAGAGCCAGTTTAAGCTTAGCCATCTTGTCGCCCTCCGCCATTTGTACTACAAGTCCCTAACTGCCTGATTTGCTCCGTCATCTCTCTTACGGTGGGAACAAAGCGATCCGGCTCCGAAACTACCACCCATTCCAGCCGCAGCCGGTTCTCCCCAACGCCAAACTGGCCGAGCATCTTCTTCAGTAACTGAATCCCGCGGGATGCCTTGCCATTACCTTGCACCTTGACCTCCATTACACATCAACATGTATCTCACCATCCGCGGCCCCATAATGATCAAAAAAAGAGGATGGGCTATATTCTTCCCCCACCCCTTTCCCTTACGAAACGAACACTGATACCTTGCACCCTGGTCTCTTTTGCACCCCAACCTAGATTCTATTGTATCCTGACTCCCCCCAATAATCAAGAAGAAATTGTGAGGTTGTTTATTAATGGCATGCTGATCCTTCCCTTTGGGAAGGACTTCGCAGAAGGATGACGAAGAATCTCAGAGATTCTTCTCCTTCCTTGCGAAAGGACGGGAATCCAGAGCCAGCCGACAAGAATAGATTCCTCTTATGAGTGTCAGTTCTTCCCTTTGGGAATGACTGACCTGACACACTCTGCAAAAGGCAAAGGCATGACGAAGCACATCAATCTCGCGGCTTTTCTGGGTCAGGTGGGGCACCT
>JBGOXA010000240.1:0-3475 GCA_041478915.1 Dehalococcoidia bacterium | reverse complement strand
TGTTCCATCAAAAAAAGCATGGGCTGATCATCTTGGGATCAAGACTGTGCGTTTGCTAAGCGACTTCTGGCCACATGGTCAGGTTGCGGACGCCTACGGTATTTTCAGAGAGAAAAACGGTTTCTCGGAGAGAGCAAACATAATTGTGGACGTAAACGGCAAAATTGTCTTTGTCAAAGTTTATGAGATACGTCAACTACCTGATATTGGTGAAATCATCGGGATCATAAAGGCCCTCTAAATTCCTGTGCATGACCAGATGTGTCATGCTCGATGCCATGGTCTTATACCGTGAGTAGTTGGCGAAGCAGACAGTATCCTTATCGAGCGTGCAAAGACATGCGAGGAGACATACAGATATGGATATGGGTAGGCCAGTTGAGAAACCTTGTGCCTGGTGTGGTGGCTCAGGAGAAGTTATGGTGGGCACCACATCGGGGACAAAAAAGAAATGCGATGTATGCAATGGGGCTGGTTACTTGATAATTGACAGTAGTGCAACGACTTGCCCAGACTGCCAAGGTACTGGAGAGGCGCGCGAATCCCAAACATTCCTATCAGTAATCGTGGGACCTGAACGGCGGTGTAGCACATGCAATGGCTCAGGTTGGGTAGTGCCGCCCCACTAATAATCGACAATAGTTTCACTTTACACTACGTCTGAATAGAGCTTGGCCTTGTCCTCAAACCTCATGTCTCATCGCCCACATCATGTGATTAGTACTGCAAACCGGGTTAAAAGGGTTAGAAGGGTTAATAAAACAAAATATGGGTTAGTCTTAATGTAGCTCCTAGCGTCCTAACAGGCTGTATCTGCTAAGCACTGCCACGCAGATTTGGGAAGAGCTTGCATCTGACGTGGGTCAGGATTGACATGGGACTAAGCCCGTGATATCTTTGTTCCACTTGAATCTGACGTAGGAGGGGTGAGAGATGTCTTGCGGAAAACCAGGATGTGGGGCGAAGAAACCGGGGAAAGAAGAGACGACAAAGCAAACTCCGAAAAAGGAAACCCCCACTAAGAAGAAGTAAGTATACCCGATACGTCTCACATTTGACTGCCTGGTTGCTGATAGTGGTGATCAGCGTTAAGTGGCAAAGCAGGTGTGCTCTGCTTGATGCTTTAGCTCATTCTGGATTATTGTCTCGTATACCACCATTCCCTAAGTAGCGATGCCAGGCATTACTCAAACGTATTTTGGCAATACCTTCGGCTCGCACTTCAGCTTCCCACCCGCCTTGATCCATTCTTGGTGGACTCTGGGTCCATCCCGCAGTGGATTGTAGATGTCCTCCTCGTAGGAGAAGAGACCATTGCCAGCATAGACAATACGGGTCCAGTTTGGGAAAGAGAACTTCTTGCTCGGGTCCGTTGGGTGGGTCAAGGTATTCTGTACACAGAAGATGATAGCATCATGTTCCTCATCAATACAGTACCACTCCTGAGGGAAGGTCATGTGCGGATAGGGTGCCATCACAGCAATAATCCACTTCTCGATCTCCTTCCGTCCGTGGAACTCACCATATGCATGTTCGATATACTGCGCGTCTTCGGTGAATACTGCCGCCCAGACTGACCAGTCACCGGTAGCTGATGCTCTGGCGTGCGCTTCATTATAGATCTTCAACGCCTCCTCCAATTGACTACGCGTGAACCTGCCCATTGTATACCTCCTGTCACCGGACACTTAGAAGGGGCCACCTGGGGACGGGTTAAAATCCGCCACTGGTACGTAACCAAAAAGTACCTCATTTAGTTTATACAGTCAAGGCTTCATCGGCCTGTTTACTACGAAGTTCCCTTTGGTCGGTTATGCCAGCACCAGCAGGTCTACCTTGCAGAGATTATTCCCTACCTTAAATGAAATGGCGGACCTTGGCCTGTCCCTCCCTGGCGTATTTTGGGTGTCCGCTAACAAAGAAGACTGCTAAACAGAAGCTTGCTACAATCGATCTACAAGTCACCAACCTGGTTACTGCCTGTCGCATATAAGGCTGATAGCGATTGAGACGGGCGAGGAACTGGCGGCAAATTTGAAGCAAGCCGTATCCCTGGGGCTGATAGAGGGGAGGGTAAAGGATGAGATGGCTGGCCAACTCCATGGTTGCACTTAATGAGGTTCTGTTCACTTATCCAACAACAACCTTTTGTTAGTTCAGAGCCATCAACAAAGAGGGCATTGAGGTACGCTGAGAAAATCAGGTAAAATTCAGGATGTTGACAGGATAATAAAAAGGTAGTATATCACCCAGAAGGCTGCGGGATGCTGGTACCAAAAGTTCCAGCCCGTAGCCTTTTCTTTTGGCTCCAGCCTCCCGCTAAAGGAGGGTAAAGTGGCGAAAGCTACCAAGGAGAAAAAAGGAGAATCCAAGGACAAATCAGGAGCTGCCAAGAAGGCAGATATTCCCCCGGATGGTACCGAGGATAATCCTCAGGAGAATCTCCTGGAAAAAGCCCAGGGAGAGGTCGATAGGGAGTGGAGATGTCTTACCTGCTCCGCTACGGCCCCCCCAAGCGCTTCCGGGTACATGACCTTAATCAAACATCAATGTACCGGGGAGAGAAAAATACGGATGATAGCGCTTGAGACTCAAGAGGAGCTGGCAGCTAATTTCAAGGAGGCTCAATCTGCCGGCCTGCTGGGCAAGCTGAAAGAAGAGAGAGGCCCGGGAGAAAAACAAGATTCTTCTCGGGGAGCACCCCAGGCAATTGGGGATAACAACATCAGAATAACGATTACTCTCCCCGCCATTGACCTAGCTCGTTTCAACATCGCCAGGAGGACATCCGAGTCGGGGTGAACAAGAGTCAGTTTTGTTGAATCGAGTGCACTTTCAGATGGAATGTGTAGCAGTCTCCGTGTGGCGACAGCCGTTGCCGCTCACCAGCAAGGGCAAGCCTCAGGTCAGCTTTAGTAATCATCCACCAAACCTTTGTATGGCATAGCAGTGCCAAAATCAGCACAAGTTTTTACGCAGCATTTGACATTCAAATTTTACTATTTGATATGGGATTATTGCCCTTTTCAAAGCTATTTAGAGCTGCCCCCCCCTACCCGTGGATAGCTATGATTTGGGGGTGTAATTTGGCGTCATGGCCAGGTAAGCCATATATGGTAAACGATAGGGCAAACCATAGGGTAAACGCTATGGTAAACGGATGGTCCGAGAAGTCCTCCTAGCGGGGGTCAAGATTGAACAATCCGGCTTGATCGTCAACCGCTAAACATTGTGGACCAATGTTCAGCAGCCATTCGCAGTGCTGCAGCCTTGCTTGAGACAGCCGGCCAGCCTCGTTGACGGTTCGGCAGCCTGGTGCGACTTCAATCCTTTGAACAGCAAGCCCTTTGGTATCTTTCTTGGGTTTGAACACAATCGAGGGAGCGAGCTTTTGGGAATAAGCAAAGCCCTCAGCCTCCTTACTATCCCCATACTTTGCTCTTAGCTCCTTTATGGGGCCAGCATCCAATGCCCG
>JBGOXA010000307.1:0-2860 GCA_041478915.1 Dehalococcoidia bacterium | reverse complement strand
TGACCGGGCCAGCTATGCAGGGGCCCGAGTCGAAGTACAGGAGCGTTTGGACGGCCGTCTACTGGTGAATTGCCGGGGAAACAGCCGATGTTAATCTCCGACGCAAACGTATTCCCTACCCTTACTATTAGTGACCACCACATCATAACGTGCAGCAACGTTGGGTTCAATTCTCTGATACAATTCGTCACAAGAAAGAGGGGCAATAGATGCTAGTGGTCACGTGTGTTAAGCAGGTGCCAGACACTACTCAGGTCAAAGTTGATCCTGTCACTGGTACTCTGATTAGAGAGGGAGTGCCTTTCATCATGAATCCCTTTGATACCCATGCATTAGAGGAAAGCCTCAGGCTCAAAGAAAAATATGGGTTGCGCGTAGCGGTGATTTCAATGGGGCCTCCTAACACTGAAGTTACACTGAGGAAAGCTTTAGCCCTTGGGGCTGATGAGGCTATACTTTTGAGCGACCGCGCTTTCGGGGGAGCTGATACCCTGGCTACCAGCCTAGTTTTGGCCGAAGCCATCAGGAGGCTTGGCCAGAAGGAAGAGGTGGCCATAGTGCTTTGCGGTAGACAGACTATCGACGGAGACACTGGTCAGGTGGGTCCGGGTATTGCCACCCGTTTGGGTTACTCACAACTGACGCTTGTAGATCGCATCGAAAATGTAGACCTACGAGCCAAGAAAGTAAGGGTCAGACGTAGGCTGGAAGATCGGCACGAGGTAGTGGAGGCTAACGTACCAGCCTTGATTACGGTAATGCGGGAGATAAACAGTCCACGTTATCCTAATGTACCAGGACGGCTGATGTCAGAGGATACGGCCATCACGTTGTGGAACAACAAAGTGATGGGTTTGAGAGAGGAGACCATCGGGCTCAAAGGTTCTGCCACTCAGGTGCGTAAAATCTTTTCGCCGCAAAGAGCCAAGGGCGAGATATTGGACGATGGAGTCACCAGCCCCGAGGAGTCTGCTCGGCTATTAGTAGATAAACTCATGGAAAAAGGAATCCTCTGCTTATGACAGATGTGAAGTAGAGTAATCACTCACTCAGTAAGAATACATATCCAATGGAAGAAGAGAAAAAGATAAAGAAACCCCGCGGTGTAGCTCGACTCATTCCTGGGAAGTGCATCGCGTGCGGAGCTCGCTGCCAGGCTACTTGTCCCAAAGATGCCATAGAGATGAACGAGAAGGGCGAGCCAATCATAAACGTGGAGAAGTGCATTGGCTGTCGTAGATGCGTCAAGGTTTGCCCTGCCGATGCTATAGAGATGTATTACACTCCGGAGGAAGAGAAGATTCTCGCCGAAATGGCTGCTCGTGCGAAAGAGGCGGCGGCCCAAGAGGTAAGCGTCGAGGAAACTGCGGCACTGGCTGAGATCAAAGAGCACAGGGGTGTCTGGGTTTTCATAGAGCATACCAAAAACGAGCCTGCAGTAGTTTCCTGGGAATTGCTTGGGGTGGGGGCCGAGTTGGCCCAAACCCTCAGTGTCGAGCTGTGCTCGGTGGTTATCGGCGATAGGGTGGAATATCTTTGCCAGGAGTCCTTTGCCTATGGCGCTTCCAAAGCCTATTTGATAGATGACCAGGTGTTTCACTACTATCGCACCGAGCCTTACTACAGAGCTATTTGCTACTTGGTGGAAAAGTACAAGCCTGAGATTGTGCTGATTGGTGCCACCGGTTTGGGAAGGGATTTAGCCGGCGCTGTAGCTACGAAGCTCAATACCGGTTTGACTGCGGATTGTACTGGCTTAGCTATCGATGATAAAGGCTTATTGCTGCAGACACGTCCAGCCTTTGGCGGCAATATCATGGCTACCATTGTGACAGAACGCACAAGACCACAGATGGCCACAGTCCGACCACACGTGATGTCCCTTCCAGAGAGGGATGCCTCACGCAAGGGCGAGATTATCCGCGAGTCTGCACCGATTAAAGAAGAGGATGTCGCCACTAAGGTACTGGAGATGGTCGAGGATGTAAGGCAGGGGGCGGAGTGTATAGATTTGGCAGCAGCGGAGGTGATTGTCTCCGGCGGTCGAGGCATGCGTGCCAGGGAGAATTTTGATATGTTGCAGCAACTAGCCGACGAACTGGGCGGCGTGCTAGGTTATTCACGTGCTGTAGTAGAGGCCGGCTGGATGCCTGTGGAACGCCAGGTTGGCCAAACGGGCAAGACGGTCAGGCCCAAGATTTATATCGCCTGCGGCATCAGTGGCGCCATTCAGCATTTGGTAGGCATGCAAGGTTCAGATGTCATCATAGCTATCAACCAGGACAAGCAAGCGCCTATCTTTGAGGTGGCCACCTACGGGATTGTGGGTGACGTCTTCCAGATAGTTCCGGCAATAATCAATCGTATTAGGGAATTACGTGCCCAAAAATCGGTTAGCGTATAGTATGTGACAACGATGTCTGAGAGAAAGTGAGCTGTGTCGTCTAATCTCGCGATATTCATAGCCGTTTTTGTGGTCGCCGTAGCGCTGTTTGTTTGGAGTTGTTTCAGGCGTTTCGGCTTGGTATTACTTGGCAAGACTGAAAATCGTTCCCACAATGTCGGTGAGCGGGTCAAAGGCATTATATATTACGCTTTTGGACAGCGATGTACAGTCTCGCACGGCTATCGTTTTGGGTTAAACCATCTCGTCCTGTTCTGGTGCTTTGTAGTCTTGTTGATTGCCAACACCGAGTTCGTGCTTCATGGTCTGTCCCCGGGTTACATCAGCTTCTCGCGCCTGCCTGACGGGGCATATTATACCTTATCCTTTGTTTTTGATATCGTATCAGTTCTTGCTCTAATAGCGGTCTGCATTGCTATCATCCGCCGTTTAGCGTTCGCCCCCTCCTATATTGAG
>JBGOXA010000014.1:0-13336 GCA_041478915.1 Dehalococcoidia bacterium | reverse complement strand
CATAAACTCCGACATGTCGAGCCGAATCAGGGCATCCTCACTGCCAAACATGAACTCGGCTAAAGCTCTCACCAGTTCCGTTTTTCCTACCCCTGTAGGCCCAAGGAAGATGAAGCTGCCGATAGGGCGCCTGGGGTCTTTCAGACCGGTGCGGGCACGCCTTACCGCCTTGGCAACAGTGGTGATAGCTTCATCTTGAGACATGATCCGCTGATGCAAAGCCTCTTCCATGTGCAGCAGCCTTGTTACCTCATCTGATGCCAGCTTTACCACTGGGATACCCGTCCACATGCTCACCACTTCGGTAATGTCCTCTTCCGTTACCACAGGCTTATCGAGGCTCAGCTCAGCTTGCCAGTTGCTTTCCAGCTCCTTAATCTTCTCCATCAGATGAACCTCGCGGTCACGTAGTTCCACAGCATATTCATATTGCTGTGCGCTAATAGCCGCTTCTTTATCTTGGCGCACGCTCTCCAGGGCCCTCTTGGCCTCTTTCAAGCCGATAGGAATAGTCCCTCCCCTGAGGCGCACTTTCGAGGCAGCCTCGTCCACCAGGTCAATGGCCTTGTCGGGCAAGAAACGGTCGGCTATGTAACGCGATGCCAGGTTTGCCGCTGCTCTTATCGACTCATCACTTATCTTGAGTTGATGGTGCTCCTCGTAGCGCTCCTTGATGCCCTGCAGTATTTCGACAGTCTGCTCCACGGTAGGTTCGCTTACCGTGACGGGCTGGAAGCGACGTTCGAGAGCGGCATCCTTCTCCACGTACTTACGGTAATCATCCAGAGTGGTAGCGCCGATGCACTGGAGTTGTCCTCGAGCCAGGGAGGGCTTGAGGATATTGGCAGCATCGACAGCACCCTCAGCAGCGCCAGCACCAATTATAGTATGCATCTCATCAACGAACAATATACAATTGCCGGCGTTCTTTATCTCGTCAATAATCTTCTTCAGCCTCTCCTCAAATTCTCCCCGGTATTTGGTACCAGCTACCAGAGCTCCCATGTCCAGGGACACTACCCGCTTCCCTTGCAGGGTATGGGGTACTTCACCGCTTACTATACGATGGGCCAGGCCCTCAACGATAGCCGTCTTTCCTACGCCGGGTTCGCCAATAAGAACAGGATTGTTCTTGCGGCGCCTTGACAGTATTTGGATCACCCGCTGAATCTCTTTGGCCCGGCCGATAACCGGGTCAAGCTTGCCACTGGCCGCCATGGCGGTTAGGTCCATGCCCAACTGGTCCAGGGTTGGGGTGCGGCTGGTACTGCGGGCTCCAGGTTGGGCTTGGCTGGTACTCTGGTTCAGGATACGGGTGGTCTCAGCACGGGCACGCTCCAGGTTAACGCCCAAGCTTTCCAGCACTCCACCAGCTACCCCCTCGCCTTCGCGCAATAGGCCAAGGAGGAGGTGTTCAGTGCCGACATAAGTGTGGTTTAAGCGGCGTGCCTCATCCACTGCCAACTCAATAACCTTCTTCGCTCGGGGCGTGAGGCCGACTTCGCCCGAAGGTGCTTTCCCCCCGCGCCCAATGATGAATTCCACCGCGGCCCGTACCTTATTCAGGTCCACGCCTAGATTGGAAAGCACCTTAGCAGCGATGCCATCACCTTCACGAACCAGCCCCAGCAGTATGTGCTCTGTGCCGATATAGTTGTGATTGAACCGCTGCGCTTCTTCCTGGGCATAGGTCAGGGCACGCCGCGCTCGTTCAGAGAATTTTTCGAACCTGCTTGCCATAACTAAGAACTATTCTACCACAATTTTGCCCCTAAAGAAAGAGATTTGGCGTTTGGGTAGTGTAACATCAATCTGTCACGCTATCTACACTATGCCAAATGCCTTGAAAATCAGCAAGCATAAGATTAATATAGTCTGCGGCAGTTGATATTGGGTGTCGAATGGGGTATCGGTGAATTGTGGGGTCAGGCCTGACGTACCTGACCCGGGAGTTGATGGTAGCGCTGTGAAAGGCAGGATCTGCCCCTAAAGCCTGTTGTCATTAACATAGAATAGAAGCAAGGAGGATCAAATGGAGAAAATGATGTATCCGGTTTGGAAACATGAAGCAGACTCGTCAACTGACTTTAGGAAGAAGCTGCTGGGGAAAGTTTCTCAACAGCTCCTTCAGTTAGGCGTACGCAAGCTACGTATCAATGTGGTTGACGATGATGTTGCTCCAGCAGCCCTACTCCGCATGGAAAATGCCAAGCCGCCTGTGTCGGGTGTGATTTCCATGTGGGTGGACACGGCAAATAATCGCCAGCCGCTAGAGGAAGTAATTGAAAGTGCCGTGGCTCGCATGGCGGGGTATTTGGTGACCGAGTCTGAGCCTATCGTCAATACCAAGCACGTGGTAGCTGTTGGCCAGCGTACTCCCGGTATGAGTCAGGTCGTACTCTTGCAAAAGCCACCACGCCTGAATTACGAACATTGGTTAGAAATATGGCTCGGGAGCCATACGCAGGTTGCCATCGAGACACAATCAACCTTTGGCTATCGCCAGAACGTGGTTGTCCGCCGCCTGACTTATGCTGCACCACCATATGATGCCATTGTCGAAGAGAACTTCCCCGAAGCAGCCATGACAGATCGTATGGTGTTTTATGACTCGGTAGGTGATAAAGAGAAGTTGAAAGAACGCCTGCAACGCATGGTAGAAAGCTGCCAGCGATTTATCGACTTCGACAAGATGGATTGCACACCCACCAGCGAATACATCATGAAGTCCTAACGGCATGCGTTGGCCAACGGAAATGGGGTGAAGTCTGGAAGAAGAGGTTGGCAGTAAAGGAGTAGCCTTGTGGAGAAGAGCGTATCGGGCCTAGTCGAGAAGATGGAACCTGTATGTCAAAGATGCGGTACTTGTTGCCGGAACAGGATTACCTTAGCCTTCATACAGGCAAGCCCTTCTGATCTCCGGCGCTGGCATAGCCAGAAGCGGGATGACATTTTGAGATATTTCCCTTACGAACCTGTTTCTGCCATAACATCTTTGGGTCCCAACAAGCTTCTCAGACGATGCCCTTTCCTGCGGAGAGTCAAAAAGGGCTTCTATGAATGCACCATTCATGAAACTAAACCAGAAATTTGCCGAGGTTGGTATTGCCAGAAATATGTGAAGCCAGACACAGTGCCATGGGGAGGTCTCGCCTAGGCCAGTTATGGAGCGTGTCTACGCAAGTTAGTGAATACTGAGCTTTGGGCAAGGGAGAGACCTCTGCTCGAGGTCTCTCCCTTCTAATTTAGCCCAAAGGCGTGGCTCCTGTCGAGTACATGGGCCAATGGCAGTGCCCTGGCGCTAGTCAAACCCATACCAGCGAGCAACGTTGTCGAGGGCTTCTCTCTCAGATGTGAACTGATTTATGGCGTTGTCCCAGTCGGGGTAGCCTATGGCTATACCCAAAATTATCAGCTTGGAGCTTGGAATTCCTAGTGCTTTTCTCAGTACATCTGGGTGGTGGACAGCCTGCGCCTGCGGAATGGTCCCCAGCCCATATTTAGTAGCCAGGAGCATGATGTTCTGGCTTACCAGTCCGCAATCAAATATGGGCCAAACATTTAGGCTATCAGGCTGGAAGCAGAACGAGCGCTCAGTATAGACATAAATAGCAGCCGGGGCTCCGTAGAGCCCGAACCCCTTTAACCACCACTGATTTTTCTCGCTATCTCTTCTTCTGGCTGCCATGGCATCAGCCATGGTGATGCCTAGAGAACGAACGCGGCTACCGTAAGGCTCAGGGAACTCTCGGGGCCCAGGTAGGTCAGAATTAGATTCGCCTCCTGCTTTCTCAAGAAAGGTCTTTCTTAACTCCTCCAGTTTGCTGCCTGCTACCACAGCGAATTCCCAGGGCTGGGTGTTGGCCCAAGAAGGGGCGCGCAAAGCCACTTCCATTATCTCCCTCAGGATGCTCTGGGGCACAGGGTCTGGCTTGAAGGCCCGAATGCTCTTCCTCTGATGAATAGCTTCAACGATATCCATACCTTACCTTCACACCTCCTTTCATTGCTGGATTATCTTCCAATCAGAATATCCCTCTTTTCGATCTCCCCCGGCTCAAGCCTGCCGCTCGTCCGTGCATGACGCACGGATCCTGGCGATCTCCCTCTTCGGCGCGCCTCGTCAAATCCGAGGATAACGGCGGGGTCTCCTAATGTCAACCCCCTCTCCGAGCCTGGGGGAGATAGAAGGCTAAAGGCAAGACTTCACAGGCGGGGAGCAGGTATAATGGTACCAGGGAGCAACGCTTTGGATTCCCAGGCGCGCATTCCTGGACTGCGATATTTTCGATGAAAACAGTCATGGCACCTATCCAACCCGGCTATGTTACTCTATTCCATTCCGACGAACTAGAGCGCCGCGCTCATATCCTGCAGGCTAGGCTAGCCTCCTGTGATATTTGCCCCAGGGAATGCCGAGTCAATCGGTTGGAAAATGAACTGGGTTTCTGCCGTTCTGGGCATCTCCCGATAATCTCGGCGGTCTGCGCTCATCAAGGAGAGGAGCCGGCTATCTCGGGTAGCAAAGGGTCGGGGACAGTATTCTTTGGCAACTGCAACATGAGGTGCGTCTATTGTCAGAACTACCAGATAAGCCAGAACTGGGAAAAGCAAAAATCAAAGGAGGTGGATTGCCGTACCCTGGCGGAGAGAATGCTCTACCTTCAGGAGGAGCTGGGCTGCCACAACATCAACTTTGTTTCGCCGTCCCACTTTGTTCCCCAACTGGTGCGGGCAATCCTGGCAGCTGTGCCTATGGGCCTTCGAGTGCCACTGGTCTACAACACCAATAGCTATGATTCCCTTGCTTCGCTGAGAGAGCTTGACGGCATAATAAGCATTTATCTGCCCGACTTAAGGTATGCCTCTGACAAGTGGGCCAAAAAGTTCTCTCAGGCTCCCCATTACGTGGCGTGGGCTCGCCAGGCCATCAAAGAGATGTACAGGCAGGTTGGAGATTTGATAGTGGATGAATCTGGCGTGGCGCAGCAGGGAGTAATTGTGCGCCATCTCATTCTGCCCAACGGCCTAGCGGGTAGCGAGGAATCGCTGCTCTGGCTGGCTCAGGAGTTCGGTCCCACGGTTACGGTCAGCATAATGTCCCAGTATGCACCGTTGCACCGAGCGCCGCGAGTCCCACTTCTTTCCAGGACAATCTCCACGGCCGAGTATGAAACGGTCCTCCGGTTACTATCTGACGCAGGGCTGGAAAATGGTTGGGTACAGGAGATGGGGGCATCACAAAACTACCTCCCTGACTTCGAACGAGAAGACCTCCCCTTCTGTCCCACCCCAGGGCCGGGTAGATAACGCCGCTTTCCAGCAATGTCTCTGGTCTGAGAGACTATCGACTGGAGAGATAGGCTGCCAGGATTTAGTGGGTCTCTAAGAGGAAACAAGGAGGCTCCTATGACGAAGCGAGTGGTCAAAACGGCTTGTGGAATGTGTATCGAGGAATGTGGGATAAACGTGCATGTTGACGACGGGAAAATCGTCAAGGTTGAGGGCATGTCCGAGCACCCTTATAGTGAGGGCTTCATATGTGTTAGCGCTCGCTCGATCCCAGAGTACGTCCACTACGAAAACCGCATCAAGTATCCCATGAGGAAGGAAAAGGGGGAGTGGAAGCGCATCTCATGGGATGAAGCCTTGGATACTATAGCCAGCAAACTGAAGGAGAGCAGGGAGAAGGATGGTCCTCAGGCGTTCGGTGTCTTTACTGGGGACCCGGTAAACATGGCCTTGCGTATGGGCTATTACCTGATATGGAGGTTTTGCGATATCTACGGAACCCCCAACCGCTTTTATGACGGCGACCTTTGCTTTACTCCCCGAATACGCGCTTATTTTCAGATAATGGGGAAGATGGTTACACCCGATTTGATAAACTCCAAATGTATCCTTAATTGGGGTACCAACCAAAAGAACTCTTTCCCCCCACTGCACAATCGCATTCAGAAGGCCATAAAGAACAACGGGGCTAAACTTATTGTCATTGATCCCAGACGCATACCCCTGGCTAAGCAAGCTGACATTTTCGTTCAACCGAGGCCGGGTACTGATGGTTATCTTGCTCTCGCCATGATGAACGTCATTATCTCAGAGGGTATCTATGACAAGGAATTCGTGGAAAGGTGGACCGTAGGCTTCGATAAACTCGCGGATCATGTCAAGGCTTACACTCCTGAAGAGGCGGAGCGAGTGACGGGTGTTGCCGCCGACGATGTCAGGAAGATCGCTCGAATGTATGCCACTACCAAACCTGCCTGCATGAACGCAGGCATGAAGCTGGAGCAGACTGCCTCCGGGTTCCACACTGCCCGATCCATAGTAATGCTGCAGGTGTTGACTGGAAATATCGACGTACCAGGCGGAGGTGTATTGAGATTATCGGGGGTGCACGAGAGGTCATACAGGCTTCCAAAACTGATGCGACATGTCAAGTGTGTGGGGGGTGATAGATATCCCATATACCATAAGGCTGGACGGGTGTTTTATGAGGGCTGCATGCCGAACTGGGGAGACCTGGTGTTAAAGGGCGAACCTCATCGTATGAAAATACTCTTCGTTGCGGGAGGCAATCCTGCCGTTACCTGGCCTAACACCAACAAGGTTAACCAGGCTCTAGAAAACCTCGACTTCCTGGCAGTCATGGATCCTTTCTGGACAGCGACCGCTGAGAAGGCGCACATGGTGCTTCCAGCTTGCACATTCATAGAAAGGATGAACCTTTGCACTATATACGAGGGCCATTCTGTACCAGCAATTCAAATGCGACGACCGGCAATAAAACCACTCTGGGAGTCCTGGTCCGATTGCCAGTTCTGGCTGGCGCTGGCCAGAAGAATGGGAGGCGAGTTCGACCAGTATATACCGTGGAACACCGATGAGGAAGCCATGGATTACTGGCTATCGCCCTCCGGGCTAACGGTGAAGTACCTTACCGAGGAGCATCCCACTGGCATTATCGTCGGCTCCAATGAGCCGGTATTTGATTACCACAAGCATGGATTTGATACCCCGTCGGGCAAATGCGAGTTCTATTCTGAGGAATTGGTCGAGATGGGGATAGACCCTCTGCCCATCTATCGAGAGCCCCCCGAGAGCCCGATCAGCAGCCCACAACTGGCCAGAGAATATCCTCTGGTGCTCACCACCGGGGTGAGGGAGTTGGAATACTGGCATTCACAACAGCGCCATTGTGCCAGGCTGCAGCGCAGAAATCCGGAGGCCACAGCCGAGATCCATCCGTGCACCGCCAGCGAATACGGTATCGCTGATGGCGATTACGTGATCATTGAAACCGCGAGGGGGCAGGCAAGAATGAAGGCTAAGGTTACTGAAGACATCCGACGTGGTATGGTTGCCACCGCCCACGGGTGGCTGGGTGACGCTAATGAAAACCTTCTCACCGATGACACCCCTGTGGACCCAGAGGGGGGCTATCCCGCCTTCGCCGCATCGCTATGTAGGATTACGAAGGAGATTATCAGCCGACAGTAGAATAGTGTACCACTGATAACCAAGGGACAAGCTGGGCACTATTGCACTTCAGTCCGCACCGGGCCCAACGCTGGAAACAAACTTCAAGGGCCTGCAGCTATCCCCAATAGGAATAAGGGTGAAGCCTGTAGTAAATCTTAGCCTTCTCCAGCAGGTAATAGAGCCCTCTTTGCTGAAACATCATGAAGAATACGATCACCATACCAAAAAGTATCAAACTCAAGGAGATGTGAACCTGCATAGCTATGGAGGGGAAGACGTTTGCCAGCCATGGGGCTAGGTGGTCGGTGATAACGACTTCCAGGATCCTCAGGAACACGACACCAAAGAAGACCCCAGTGACAGACCCCCAGCCACCTATGATTATCATGCCCAGGTACCACATGGAATCCAGCATCGAGAACTGTTCTGGATTGACGCGTAGCTGCGTGTACGCCCACAACCAGCCAGCCACCCCAGCAAAGATGCAGCCAATGAAGAAAGCGTACATTTTGTAGCGAAAGATGGCAATACCGCTAACCTCGGCAGCCAATTCGTTATCCCTAATAGCCACAAAAGCCCTGCCCGTGGAAGACCTTTGGATGTTCTTGGCAAGGAAAGCAGCTATGACCACCACGATTGCGCACAAGAAGAACATTGAGCCACGGCTGATCAGTTCTTTCCCCCCCAGCTTGAGAGGTTCCAGCGACAGGCCAATGAATCCGCCGGTAAACCCTTCAAAGTGTTGAAAACACCACTTGATAATGGAGCTGGCAGCCATGGTTGCTATGGCAAGGTAAAACAGCCTCAACCTGAAACAAGGCAGTCCGAAGACTAGCCCCACCAACCCAGCGATAAGTGCCGACAACGGCAAACAAGCCCAGCCATTCACACCGTATTTGGTAGTCAGGATAGCTACCGTGTAGGCACCCACTCCCAAAAAGGCAGCTTGGCCTATAGAAACCTGGCCACACAGCCCAGTCAATATGTGCAGCCCCAGCACTACGATAACAGTTACGAATACCCTGATGAACCAGCTCAGCCAGTAATCATTCCCATACATGGGAAAGGTGAACACAAACGCCAGCGCCACGAGTAACATGAGCCAGTGTGTTTTGGTTCGAAAGATTGCTATGTCCGACTCGTATTTGGTGTTGAAAACGCCGCCAGGTAGCACCGCTATATCCTCCGTATTATCTTCAGTCCGAAGAGACCGTGAGGCCTAACCATCAGGATAACTAACATGAGAATAAAGGGTAGAAGTTCACTAAACCCGGTGACATGGGGGTCGATATAGGTACTACCCAGGCTCTCTGACACGCCGACAACCATGGCACCGAGATAAGCACCAGGTAGGGATTCCATGCCACCAAGCAGCAGCACAGGTAGTGCCCTTATCAGGGCGAACCCCCCCATATCGGTACTTACGGCGGACATTGATCCCATAAGTATACCACCGATGGTCGCTGACAGGCAGCCAACAACCCAGGCTATGGAGTAGATCCGCTTGACGTTTATCCCTAAGCTTTGGCTTATGATGTTGTCTTCGGAAACGCACCTCATGAGTAATCCATTTTTGGTGTACTTAAAGTAGCCCACAAAGGCCAAGAACATGGCTGTGGCAACAGCAAAGGAGATGAGGTATAAGCGGGGGAAGGTGACACCTCCAGCGTTTATATTTCCAGAAGGTCTGAAGATCTCGGGCATCACCTGAGCGGATCCGCCGAACGCCAGCATGGAGATGCCTATGATAACGGACAGTCCCAGGACTATGGTCATGATGAAGGTTACCAGACCAGTGGCACCGATCACGGGTTGCATCAGGAAACGATTGATAAACAGACCAACGGCTACGGCAGCAATGAAGGTTAGTACCACGGCAGCCCCGACAGGAAGGCCTTTTTCCACAGCTAGCCACCACAGCAGAAAGGTGAAGAGCACCATCAGGCCACCGACAGCCAGATTGAAAACCTTGCTCGCCTTATAGACCACCACCACACCTAGGGCAATAAGAGCGTAAACACCCCCCCGAAGGAGTCCTTCAACAATAGCACTTAAAGCAGTATCCATTTATGGGAAATCACTCCAATCTCAACTCGTCTCCAGGTTCGACTGACACGATGCCGCCTTCGGTTGAGCCGAATATCTGTTGTAGATTCACCCCGATAGCACGGAAAAACCTGCGAGTTTCCGGGGACACCGCGTTTCCAGCCGTGTAGACAGCCCTCGCCCTGTTAAGACCATGTTTGTCTTTCAGAGGGTGGAACACTGCCAGTTGGGCAAGAAGGTACCGAAATCTATTGAAAATGTTCACCCGGTGGTCTTGCCCCGAGACATCAGCTATCTTATAACCGATAGACAGGCTGCGTTTGAATAATGTCCTCTTCAGCCAGGTGCCCTTGGCAATATTCTCCTGAATTCCTGAAGTTATCATGTCCCATACTAGCGAGGGATACACTAAAGTGTGCGGCGAAATCTCCCTCAAGTCTTGCGCCGCCGTATCCGCCCTCTCAGCGAAGTTGAGCTTCTGCCCTACCAGCAAGCAAGCACCGAAACCCAGAGTTTGCTCAAAGAACCATCCAGGATTCATCACAGAGACGTATTCGTCGCCTTCGTGAACTGGGTTCAGGAGCAGGGCACTCTCCACAGAGGAGAGCAGAAACTTGTATGTTGCTGGCACTGCCTTAGGTAAACCGGCAGTTCCGGAGGTATAAAGTATCACCGCTACGTCGTCGCCTTTGCCAAGGGCTATGCTTTGTTCAAAATATCCAGGGTGGCTTCTCTCGTACTCTTCGCCCAGCTTAGTGACTTCGGCCAAACTCACCAAGATAGGGTTGTCGTAATGCCGGAGTCCCTTGTCAATCCAATAGATTATCTTCTGCAACGAGGGAAGCTCGTCTTTAATCTCCAGCAGCTTATCAACTTGCTCCTGGTCCCGGGCTAGTACGAGTTCCGTTCCTGACTGTTGAAGCACAAACTTGAGTTCTTCCGGCGAGCCACCGGGGTTCAGTCCTATCACCACCCCGCCGGCTGTTTGGACAGCCAGTTCTGACCAGAACCATTCAGGATTGCTATCGCCCAAAATGGAGACTTTTCGTCCTCGTGCAAGACCTGTCGTCTCCAGACCCAGAAAGAGGGCTTTTACCTTTTGGTAGCAGCCCTCCCAGCTATACTCTCGCCAGATGCCATATTCTTTTTTCCGGAGGGCAACTCTGCTGGCGCCCCATCGCTGGTAGTTCCGAAGTAGAAGTTTAGGAAAGGTATCTTCCATAATCAGAAGCCTAGATTACCTCTTTTCCCTCTCCGATTGCCTCAGCACCCCTTCTTAACAGGGTGGTTACATTATAATCGCGGTCGGACGCTTTGTCTACTCTATCCCCGTCAAGCCAACGCCATTCGTTCTACGCCTTAGTCCTTTTGGATTGCCAGAAATACTTAACAGCTTGATACTCACTGAAACCAAGCCTTGCCATCCCTCTGGATTTTCTCCTCTTCGGTCCCCCGCGAGAGGATTCCGAGCACCAACGCCCTCCATAATATCACATCACAAAACTCTTGCCAAATCTTTGTACTCTTTGTCCTACTTTTTGGCTTCCGAGGTATCTTCGGCAGTCATCCCTTTAGAAACTCATAAGCCCTGGTAATCAGGCAGACAGGGTTTTGCCCTACTTCAAGACTAATTTGCAGAGCGTAGCTGAGATCCCTGGCCCCAAATAATAGGTAGGCGGTGGTGGGTCTGTCCATTTGGACTTTAGCCATTCTCAATTCTGCACCCAAGAGCTGTCTGCCGAGCCTATTCTAACAGTGCCCCCAACACGCAGTCAAGAAACCGTTATCACTAGCCCGTCGTTTCTTACTTAACGCTTCGCCAGGCTGGGCGGTGAGACTTTGACCACGGCACTATATTCAGGAGGACAAACCTCTTGACAGTTCCCGCATTTGGTGCATTTGGTCTGATCGATGACCTTTATCCTCTTTTCATCCCGGTGGATCGCCTCAGCAGGACAGACAAGCATGCAATGCTCGCAACCTTTGTCACACTTCTCCGGTAGGATAAGGTAAGCGATGAGTTCTTTGCACACCAACGCCGGGCAGCGGCGTTCCAGGATGTGTGCTTCATACTCGCTCCGAAAATAACGCAGGGTAGTCAGAACAGGATTGGGCGCCGTTCTTCCTAAACCACAAAGCGAGCCTTCCCTGATGTCCTCAGCTAACTCCAAAAGCAAGTCCATGTCCTCCATTTTGCCCTTACCACTGGCGATGTCGGAAAGTATCTCAAATAGATGTTTGGTTCCCAGACGGCACATGGTACACTTGCCACAAGACTCCTTTTGAATAAAGTCGAGAAAATAGAGAGCGGCATCCACCATGCAGTTGTCCTCGTCCAGCACTATCATGCCCCCCGAGCCCATCATGGAGCCAGCCTCTCTCAGCGAGTCGAAATCAACGGGGATATCCGTCAGGCTCTCCGGCAGACATCCCCCCGAAGGCCCACCGATCTGCACTGCCTTGAACCGCTTATCCCCCAAAACCCCACCGCCAACCTCGTTAACAAGCTGGCGCAAGGTTGTGCCCATAGGCACTTCCACCATCCCTGTGTGAGCTACCTTGCCCGCCATGGCAAATAGAGCTGTCCCCTTGCTGCCCTCTGTCCCAATGCTGGCATACCACTGTGCCCCCCGATCAATAATCAGGGGCACAGTGGCGAAGGTCTTCACATTATTCAGCAAGGTTGGCTTTCGCCATAGGCCCGCCTCGATGGAGTGCGGCGGTCTCACCCTGGGCATGCCCCGCCGGCCTTCTATGGCATACATCAGAGCGCTTGACTCCCCACAGACAAAGGCCCCAGCCCCCTGGGCAACCTCAATCCTGAAGCTCAAACCGCTCCCCAGGATATCCTTTCCCAGCAGACCCAGGGCCTCCGCTTGCTCTAAAGCAATCTCGAAACGTTTGACTGCCAGGGGGTACTCAGATCGCACGTAAATGTAACCATGGCGAGTGCCCATGGCATAGGCAGCAATAATCATCCCCTCTACAACCGAGTGCGGATCACTTTCCAGAAGGGCGCGATCCGCAAAGGCACCAGGATCACCCTCATCAGCATTACAGATAACGTACTTTGGTCTTCCCAAAGCCTGGTAGCAGAGTTCCCATTTTCTGCCAGTAGGAAAGCCTGCCCCTCCACGCCCCCTCAGCCCAGAAGCCTTGATTTCAGCGATTATTTCCGCCGGGGCCATCCCGAGTGCTTTGACCAAACCTTTGTACCCACCAGTGGCAATGTACTGGCTTATGTCCTCGGGGTTAATGTAGCCGCAGCGACGCATAACCAGGCGTAGCTCGCGTTCAAACCTCGGCAGTTCAGGAACGAAAGGAGCTCCCCGCTCGCCTATCTCAAAAGTGCCCAGGGCAACCTCAAGGCATGGGTCATCACCCAGAACGTAGCCCTCCACAAGGCGGCGAACGGTCTCTGAAGTTACCTTAGCATAGCAAATGCTAAATTCACCCGGTTTCATAATGACCACTAAGGGCTCTACGTAGCAAAGCCCCATGCAGCCAACCGGGGTGACAATAGCATCAGACCCTCGTTTTGCTAGCTCCGTTTCAAAAGCTCGAACCACATCGAGCGCACCGGCTGCCCTGCCGCATGTGGCTGCACCAACGAGGATGCGGGTCTTCTGCTGAAGGGCTTCCCATTGTGAGATCGCCTGATGCTGAATCTCGTCGAAATTCATCTATGTTGGAAAGGAACCCGAAGCACCGTCAGGGGGAGGAGCCTGCTGGGAACCATCTTTCTGTTTCAGCTCAATCAGGACTTCCTCTACCCTAAACGGGGTCATCCTGGGGTGAATATCCT
>JBGOXA010000132.1:0-5471 GCA_041478915.1 Dehalococcoidia bacterium | reverse complement strand
GCCATCTTCAGAGCATCGACCACAGCACTACCATATCGCTGCGGCCCGCCACGCTTTCGTCCGCCCTTAGACCGCCTTTTGCCCTTCAGCAGCCGAATCGCCGACTTACGATGGCAGCCTACCACTTGGGTGAATTCGTCCAGAATCATTCCCTTCTCCTTTTTACCTGATCTCTGATATCGTTCACGCATCACCTCTGTGTATTCTCTAATGCTCGCTTGTGTCATCGCTACCTCCCAATTTCAGTAACACCTTTCTTGAGACAACGATATCACCTTCGGTAACACTTATTATGAGTCAATTGGTTCTGCGTCAATAACTGTGATGGTGCCTCATGCAGCTTTGGCATATAGCCCCCTTCCGTTCGTCAGGAGGATTCTCTGTCTGAAGTTGGCCACATTGCAAAGCCATAGGCCACCCTCTTTATCACCTTGATGCGGTTGCTCTTGCCCTCCAGGAAGCCGTTGGGGTATAGGATGCAATTGACCATCACCGACAGGGATGATGGTCTTGATGGCGACTTGGCCATCATGGTAGACTACCTCGTCCACCAGCAGGCGGAGCAGCTCCCTGCGCTCATCGAAGCTCATTGTGTCCAGGCCAGCGCTGAGCCTATGCGCCAGTGCCTGCACCTGGCCCTTGTAGCTTAAGGCCTTGTCCAGGTGGACTAGCTGACGTTCCAGTTCGTTGCACCGCTCCTCCGCTTGTCTCCGTTCCTGGGCTACCCTTTCCATCTCCTCTCGCATCATGAAGTCTGGGATAAACCCCTTGCGGTAGCCTTCCACCAAGCGGCGCTCTTCCTGGGGGAAAGCATCGAGACACTTTCGGAGATGGGCCAACTCCTCTTCCAGGGTCTCCCGCGTGGCCGAGTCAGGCTGAGTGAGTTTCTCCAATTCCCGCACCAGGAGATCGGGATGACAAAGTAGGTCGGTGACCGTGTCCCAGACCGCTGCTTCCAGGGACTTGCCGTTGACCCACTTGCAGGAGCAAGGCTGCGGCTCTCCGTTCTCATTTATGGGAGCCTTGAATTTCTGATCCTTGTAGCAGTGATAATAAGTTACGCCGCTGTGGGTGCGCCCGCCCATGCCGCTGCCGCAGGTGTGCTTGAGCAGGCCTGACAGAAGATACTCCCGCTTCGTGTTGCGCCGGGCTAGCCGGAAGTTCTCATCCAGCCGCCTTTGGGCAGCTTCGAACACCTCCCTAGGCACGATAGCCGAGACTGCCACGGGAATCTGCTCTGGCCTGGGGCGCTCCCTCAGCTTGACTGTGGGCTTCTGCCCCAGCTTACCCACCACCTTCTGGCCCTGCCAGCGGTTTTGCCACAGCGTCCCGGCATACGTCTCGTTGCGGAGCATCCGCCCCAGGTGGCTTTGGTACCAGCGCTGGCCTCCACGAGGCCGGGCCAGCCGCAGCCGATTCAGACGGTCAGCCAGTTGCACCAGGGACACCCGCTCCTGGGTATAGAGTTGGAAGGCTAAGCGGACTACTTTGGCCTCATCTTCGTGGACAACCAGCGTAGAGGTATCGGGATCGAAGCGATAGCCGAAGGGGGCTGCCGCCCGGCTGATGACCTTCCCCTGGCGGGCCTTCTCAAGGCGGCCCCAGATGGTGCGCTCCCTGATTTTAGCCCGCTCGTATTCGGCCACCGCCCCCCGCATAGCAAAGAACATCTTGCCCTCTGGCGAGGCGTCTGTCTCCTGGGTGATGAACTCCAGGCGGGCTTCGGCTCGCTCGAACTCGTCGCTGAGCAAGAGCAGGTCGGAGAGGCTGCGGGAGAGACGGTCAGGATCATAACAAAGAACGATGTTCACCTTCTTGTCCTTCACCGCCTGGCGCAGGCGGGACAGGGCAGGCCGCTCCATGTCACCGCCGGAGTAGCCGTCGTCCACGAAGGTGTCAGTGATGGGGTATCCCCGTTCCTGAGCCCGCTTCCTCAAGGCCCAGTCCTGTGCCCCCAGGCCGTAGCGTTCCGCCTGGGCATCGGTAGATACCCGCTCATACAATGCTACTCGTGTCATGGCTGCCTCCTCCTGATGTATTTGCGTTTTCTCCTGGGTTTGCCCCTCCTGGGAGTGCAGGTCTTGGTCAGCTCTTCTAGGGCAACCCTGGGGATGAGCAATCAGTTTGTCACTTCCACCGCTGAAATCTTCTCCTCCCGGGGCAGAACCCAGCTGACTTAGGTTTCATGGCTAGTATCTTCACGGCTTCCGTGGTAGCAATATAAATGCCAGTCTGCTCCTCCATGATTTGATCTTAATGGCTATGGTTTATACCATAATAATAAAGGATGCTTTTCCTCTTGTCAAGCTGCCTCTGCGGGAGCCGGGGTAACAATAGGCGGAACTTTTGAACTAGTATTCAGTCTCGCGCTTTACGCCTCAATGTCCCATCGAAGATGAGTGTTGCCAGAAAGAGCGGAGACACTCCGATTAAAAGTCAGGTGCTGGTTCATCCTCTCAGTTAGCTTTGAGACAACAGCATCACAAAGCTGGTCTATAATCGTGGAATGTGGATAATCAGGTGCCCCCTTTTTCTCCATCGCGAGCTCCTTTCTTCACTTTCGGCTTGCCTGCCTATGCTGAGTGGTTCCTTCACCCATCCCCCCGAAGTCTCCTTAACTGTCTCACCTCGCGTTTTAGGAGAAGCTCATTCATGCTCAGTAATTCTATTTCTCTCTCCTGTAGGCGGAGCTCATTCATCCTCAATAATTCGCTGTCTGGCTGCTCTATGAGAAGCTCATTTATCTTCAGTTGCAGCACTTTCAATGCGAACTCCGTTAGCCAGCTAAGTCTTTCGCAGTCCAGCCCTTTGAGATAATCGGCAACCTCAGAATCATTGGCTGGGATATGGATTGCTTCAATGGCAACCGGCATGGCTTGCTTGTAGCTTCTTTTCTCCTCTATCTGCCTGTTAAGGGCTCCGATTTCCTGAATCAGCCTTTTCTTTTCCGAGTCTTTATCGGCTATTTCATCGCAAAGTCTCATGAACTCCTTCTCAAGGTCTTGGACCTCTCTTTCCATCGCAGCGATGTCTATGTTAAGGAGCTTTCTGACCCTGCCAATATCTCGCAGGCTTACTCGCAGCTCCACAGCGATTTCTCGGGTAGTCTTCCCCGCCTCTAAAGCCTGCTTGATTTTATCAACCTTTGATACCACGGGAAATCCTCGATACCATTGATACCATTATAGAGTCCTTGAGAAGATAATGCGACCCTATCCACGGGCGCAAACCCGACTGCCCCGCTTCGGTTTCGTCGGGTAGAACCCGACAATCCCGGCTTTGGCTTTCCCGCCAAACCTCTGGGGTCCTCCCCGAGAAGAATCTGATTCTTTACCCGGAACTTCCTCTTCTTTTAGCTTGCCTAGTAAGCCAGCACTTTGAGCCTGCTTATAGTTGGGAGCCAGTTCCTCGCCAGTCTCAGTCGCTATCAGCCTTATCTGTTTGTCGCCGGTGTACTTGTGTCTGATTAGCGACATATACCCAGAACCAGTGGGGGGAGCTGTAGTATTGCAGGTAAGACACCGCCACTCTCTGGCAGAGTAGCTATACTTCTATCAATAAGGGGCTTATTGACAAGAAATCTGATTTGAACGTTTTGCTGAACAAAGAAACGCCGTTTTGAACGCCTATTGACCATTGTATCCGAGAATTTGAAAACGACTAGGGTAGGGAAAACTGAGGTTATGAGTGGCTCAATCGATTGGAACAATTCGATGGCTTTACCAAGGCGAGTGCTCTACGGCGCGTTGCCGAACAAAAAGATGTATTGTGTTACCATATGGCATTGGCTCATAGACTACGGCCCAAACGTAATTGAGGATATCATCGAGGATAATCCATAGAATGTCAGAGGGCGGCTCGAAGTAGACTAGTCTGATGGCGTACACACGCTGAAGTTCTACAAGGCGCCGCTGGGGGAGAGAACTAGGCCTAGGTCAGCATTGTGAGTCTGTACTGTGGCACATTGATACTTCTGGTGCTTACCTGACAGCTATCGATTCTGCCGAATCTCAATGATTAGAAAGGCCGTGGGAGGAGGCTCTCCCCACCCAGCTAGGCCGAAGTTAGCTACCACCCGATACTCTCCAGGCACGGCAACGCCTCATGAGCCAAGCTTTGCCAGGAGCCAGTTCACCCCTACTATACGCGAGACCCCAGGCACCTTCGGATATCTTCCCGTCCTGAAGCAGACAAACAGACTTTGACGGTGGTACGTCAGTTGACTGTATGTGAATGTCAATCTCACCTATGTCGGGGTAATAGGCGTAGCCATAGGTGGATTGTGACGAATGATTCTTCACCCGTGCAGTCACCATAACCTTTTCGCCTGGTCATAGACTCGTTTGTTTGTGATTAACCTAATAGAAATATTGTCCCTGCATACCGTATTAACCTGTTGAGTACTTCTGCAGGTGCATGAACACATACCGACAGCAAGCATGACTATTCCCACAGCTGGAACTCTATCTATCGAACAGGTGGGGATGCCTTCATCTTCACTGGGACGTAGCCGCCCAAACGAGCTTTGTAGCGGAGTTTGCGAGCTGACCTGAGTGCGATTCAGCCTGCGGGAAGCCTAATGGTCTACCCGGGCTGCACCTGTCTCAGTTTCTTGTGCGTCCAGCATTCCTTCTCAACAGATAGTAACCAATTCCGATGCATAAGGCGACCAGTCCCCAACCGACGCCCGATCCGATCCCCGTAGTGCTCGTCTCCGCGGAGCTTTCGCTGCCACGACTCTCTTCGCGCTCCTCCCGCACCTCGAGGCCACTAGCTAACTGGCCAGTGCCTTCCGGCGTAGTCACCGAGACATCCCTTGTTCCCGCCGCGGCGTTGGCACTGACAGTGATGTCGACCACTATTTTGCTCGAGCTAACCACTGTGAATTCATTGACGCTTATCCCCGGCCCGAAGCTCACTGCTGTGGCCCCGGCAAAGCGACTCCCGATAATAGTAACGTCCATTGTCGAGCCACGATTGAGTTGGCCAGGGCTGATTGATGCAATCTCTGGTCGTGGCGGTTGCGGATAATGCAGGATAGTACCAGAACCCCCTACAACGAAGACATCGGAGGAAGAGCTACCCCAGACGTCACGAATGTCCTCTGTGGTGCCGATGATCATCGCTGCCCAGGTATCGCCATTGTAGTGCAGGATCGTATACGCACGGCTACCCCAAACCCAAAGACTATCGGGATAGATGTTACTGTAGACGCTTATCGGGCTCCAGGCGTTGCCATCATAGTGCAGGACGGTGCCTTCAACACCACCCAGAATAAAGACATCAGACGACGAGTTGCCCCAGACTTTGCCTGCAGCATAGACGTCCGAAGGGGAACTGCCCCAGACACCCCAAAGGTCCTCCGTGATGCCACTGTCCATCGTGCTCCAGGCGTTGCCATCATAGTGCAGGATGGTGCCTTCGAACCCCACCGCAAAGACATCATAGGGAGAGGTGCCCCACACACCCTC
>JBGOXA010000238.1:0-3484 GCA_041478915.1 Dehalococcoidia bacterium | reverse complement strand
GCGCATCCCGGTAACTGGAAAGACGACCTGGGCAGTGTATTGAACACAATTAGTACAAGTGAACAATGTAGTACCAGTGAGATGATGGTTATCGCTGCGGCCAGGGCGATAAAGGAAAAAGTGGTCAGAAATGGCTATCGAACCATGCTGGCCGGGGCAGGAGCACCGGAACTGGCTGCCTGCCTGGCCTACCACTGGCTGCGCAAAGAAGGCTACGGGATTGACTTGCTGTGGGGGTTGGGGAGGATTGGCCCCATTCCATTACCCGGACAGACCAACCCTATGGGTGTCGGCCACACCTTGACCTCTAAAGTGTTGACCGATATTGCCGAGATATATGGTGTAGTTGTTGGGGGGCGAAATGCCAGATGCATTAGCGTTCTGGGGGCGATGCAGATTGACCGGTTCGGTAACATCAATAACTCGCGCGTAGGTCAGCTATCCGTTGGATCTGGAGGTGCAGGGGATGCCATTAATGCCAACGAGACCCTGGTGATAGTCAAGCACTTGCCAGATCGCATTGTGGACAGGGTTCCGTATGTGACCTGCCCTGGCGATAGGGTGAAGACATTGGTATCATCGATGGGAATCTTCAGAAAGGTCGTGGAAGACAAAGAATTCACCCTGACAACTTGTATTCCCAGCGTACAGTTGACAACTGTAGATGAGCAGGCCAGGGCGGTAAGGAAAAGGTGTAACTGGGACCTCAAGATAGCCGATGATCTTACCGAGCTGGCTCCTCCCACTGCGGAGGAACTATTGTGGCTCAGGTTGTTCCATAGCGGTAGTCAGGCTATGGCTGAGTGAGGTAGCCATCAGCCCCGGCTGTACTGGGATGGGCACGGGGAATGCCCGATTGTTCCGAGGATCCATGACACCATTGCACTCATGCAGCGTTGGGAAGGGTGATTAGACATATGAACGTCGGAGCAATTGCACTGAAACCGATGGGAGTAGTTAGGACCATCATCAGCAATGAGGATATTAAGGGAAGGTGATATGAAGCTATTGAGGCTGAGATACAACTATTTCATGATATGCCAAGGAGCTGATGATTTCTGCCACCTGATGGGGCTTTCTATATGCACGAGGTAATGGGATAACAAGGGAAGACGCTGAAGGCAAAACCAAGCAGATTCGTCAAATACGGCCTCAAGCCCGAAAGTCTTGGCCTAACGCCGCATCTTCGCTATAATGCTAATGGTATAACAATCGCCTGCACCATCTCTCGATATCTCAGGAATCTAATGGAGGGGAGAAATATGATACGAGCATCAGTGATGTACCCAAACGAGCAAGGCAAGAAGTTTGATTTCGATTACTACATCAAGAAGCATATGGTCCTGGTACACAAGAAACTTGACTCACTTGGACTGGTACGATCTGAAGTGGACAAGGCTGTAGATGCTGACGCACCATTTATTGTAATCGGGCATCTATACTTCAATTCACTAGAGGAATTCCAGAATGGCTTCTTTGCCCACGCTGCTGAATTCGGTGCAGACCTTGCGAATTACACTGACATAATTCCCCAGATGCAAATCAGCCAGATAATCAAGTAGACCGTGCCAACCTATTTGGCACGGATTCTACAATCATACTTGGTCAACTCCCTTGGCACAGTCAAGGCAGGCAAGGGACTGAAAACGCTGAATCTGAAGTCAAAAAATGGGGCCTTCCAAAATTGAACGGCCCCACTAATCAAAGGGAGGTGTCAAATGGCGCGAGAAGTCAAGAAGGTCGGGTTCATAGGTCTTGGCGACATAGGACTATCAATGGCAAAGAGAGTGGTGCGTGGTGGCTACGAGACCACAGTATGCGGGCACCGAAGGCATGAGCCAATTGAGGCCATGAAAAGCCTTGGAGCTAAGGAGGCCGCAAACCCCAAGGAAGTGGCTAAGGCCTCCGATGTCACCATCATCATGGTTCAGAATGACAAGCAGGCTGAAGAGGTGATTTTTGGGCCCAACGGACTACTGGAGGGAGTGAAGGAGGGCGATGGGATTATTCTCATGGGCACGTTTGCTCCAGCGTTCTGCAAAAGGGTGGCAGAAGCTGCAAGGCCTAAGAAGGTGGACGTGTTGGATGCGCCGGTGGTTGGGGCACGCATGGGTGCAGAGGCAGGGACTTTGGGCATTAGCGTGGGTGGTGACAAGAATGCACTCGAAAACTATCGCGCTGTCCTACAGACGATGGGCAGGATAACATACTGTGGTGAACTCGGGATGGGCCAGATCGTAAAGCTCGTCAACAACATGAACGCTACTGCACATGCGTGGATGCTTTACGAATCTATCAACTGGGGCATAAGAAATGGTGCCAGTGAAAAACTGCTGATTGAGCACATCAAGATTGGATCAGGGAACAGTTTCACAGCCCAAAATTGGGAATGGATTAAGTCCATGTTTACCGATCCCCCGCCGCCGACGTATTATGTTGGGGCCAAAGACCTGGGCCATGCCGTGGCTATTGGCTTGGAATTGAGGCAGCCCACACCGATTACAGCTTTACTCTGCGAGTTCTGCAAGGGACCTCCGCCCAAGCTGCTTAAGGGCCCTGACGACGCGAAGCAGTAAATAAGGGCACGGGAATCCCATGCCCACGTCCACGCCATAGTCCTCTGACTCAACCAATGAATTGGCCTTGCCAGCGACGATTTCAGAGGAGAGCAGCATATTCCGGCGCGGTCTTCAGATCACAAAGTGTCTCCTTTCCTAGCTTAACCTTAGCTTAAGGGAGATAGCCCTTGTAAATCGTCAACTGGGGCTGTTGCCGAAGTCTTGGAGGATGTCCGAGTCAGATTTGGATGGCGGAGCAAAAGTGCCTTCGATTAGCTTTGCCAGTAGAGTTCGGCAACAGCCCCAGCGGTAATGGGACATATTTGAGACAAGGGGTAATGGACACTTTGGGGCTTGCCAGAAGGCTAGGCTGCAATCGGTATCTGAAGCGAGCTGAACTCTACCCTTGCCACAAGGATTCCCTTCTGGCACGTGTGCCACCGATTTGGTTGGCAAATCCGTCTGCAAATCTGAGCGCTTCCACGTGACTGGCAGGACACGTCAATAAGAAGCAGAGTCACCTAACCGTTCCCAACTTCGCCAGGGTAAGAAGAGGGCCTGGGGATCGCAGGAACCCGTGCTGTCCGCAGGCTGTCGGGATGATGTCTTTGCTAAGGGGGCTTACGTACCTTCTCCCTGCCCATCCACTCCGAGTGACAACTTCTTTCCAACCAGAGGGCTCGGAGCCGGCTCTGAACAACCGGCGACTTTGCATTCAGCCGTGGCTACGCACTTGCGTAGACACAAACACGATTGAATCCCTCAGGGAATCCCAGGTGGAAGGCTACCAACAATGGCCATCAGAGGGCCAGCTCAAGACTTCGGTTCTGATTCGTACCCCAACCCGGAGCGATACTGGAGATGGTCTTACCTCAAAATCACGGGTCTCTCCAGCCCAAAGGCGAAGAGGAAGGCGGCCGCTTTGT
>JBGOXA010000008.1:0-15670 GCA_041478915.1 Dehalococcoidia bacterium | reverse complement strand
TATTAGCCTGGATGAAGACGGCCAGAGGGCTGTTATCAACCTCCAAAAGTGTATGGGTTGTGGGGTTTGTGTAGACATGTGCCCGGTAGGAGCCGTCAGTCTTAGAAGGGAACCATCCAAAGGCGACCCCCTGGATATTGAGGAATTGAAAAGAACCCAGGCTGCCTGACCTGGTGGGAGATGCCGCCTGCCAGGCCTTAGTAAGTTAGAATAGCATTGGTTGGGCAGCTAGGCCAAGGCAGGATGGGTCGGTATTTCATGGAGCAGAGGTATGTTGGCTATGAAAGAACAGAGAATCGCCTACATTGACCTATCTACAGGAGAGATCAGTCAAGCGCCGATTCCAGAGAGGATGCGAAGGATGTATCTCGGCGGCAGAGGCATAGATGCCTATCTCCTGTACAATCACATTCCGCCTGGCATCGACCCTCTGGGTCCGGAGAACGCTCTGGTTGCCAGCGGTGGTCTGCTCGGAGGCACCCTTGCCCCGTCAAGCGGGAGGTGCAATGTGGGGGCCAAGTCCCCGTTGACTAACCTGCTGGGCAGCACTAACATGGGAGGTTTCTTTGCCCCCGAGCTCAGGTTTGCTGGCTTCGACCATCTGGTCATCAAGGGAAAAGCTGAGAAACCCGTTTATCTTTGGATACACGATGGCGAGATAGAGATACGAGACGCGACCCATCTGTGGGGGAAGGACACCGGAGAGACCCCGGCCATCATCAGGAAAGAGCACCAGGACGAGGACATAAAGGTGATGTCTATCGGTGTGGCGGGCGAGAACCTGGTCAGGTTTGCCAACGTCATCACGGGGCTGAAGAACGCCGGGGGCAGAACCGGGATGGGCTGCGTCATGGGATCCAAGAACCTGAAGGCCATAGCGGTGAGAGGCACTCAAGACCTGCCCATCGCCTACCCGGAAGAAGCTCTGGACTATCTAGCCAAGCTTACCCAGATGATTAGGGACAACTTCTTCTTGAAGGTGTGGTCTACTTTGGGCACTCCCTCTTGCCACAGTGATGCCAATAACATGGGCCGGCTGAGGTACAGGAACCTGCAGCGCAATCAGGACCCCGCTGGCGAGAACTTGTACGCTGAGAACCTGCAAAAGTTCACCTTCGGAATGGCTGGCTGCTTCGGCTGTCCGATCCATTGCCGCCACAGGTACGTAGTCCCCGAGGGCCCTGACAAAGGCAACTACATGGAGGGGCCGGATTGGAGTACGATGGCTGGAATCGGAACTGAACTTGACATTAACAGGATGGAAGCTGTCCTCGTGGGCAATCAGTTGAGCAGCAAATACGGCCTGGATTCTCTGGAATTCGGCGGCATGGTCTCCTGGGCCATTGAACTGTATGAGAAGGGCATTATCGACGACAGAACAACCGGTGGATTGAAGCTGGAATGGGGCAATGAAAACGTAATGTACGAGATGATGCGCCAGATTGCCATGAGGGAAGGGCTTGGGAACATCCTGGCCGAAGGGCCCCTCAGAGCCATAGAGAAACTAGGCGAGGAATCTCGCTACTACAATGTTCATGTCAAGGGCATGAGTTGGCTGCACACGGATGACCGAGCTACGCCGGCTATGGCCCTCGGCGTAGCCACGTCTACTAGGGGCGCTGACCACATGAGAAGCCGCCCTGGGACGGATTCACTGATTGGGCCCCAGGAGGCCAGGGACAAGCTGTTTGGCTTTGCCGTGCCACCCGATTTCACCTGCTACGAAGGCGCTGGCAAGCTGGTCCGCTATTACGAGCTGATGTACACAGTCCCAGATGCGCTGGGAATGTGTAAGTTCCAGACACTCTTCATGAGTCCAGCGACCCTAAGCTACGAAGAGTACTCCCGGCTGGTTCGGCACGTTAGCGGACTGGACATTTCGGCATCGGAAATGAATGAAGCAGCCGAACGGATCTACACTATGGAGAGGATGTTCAATGTTCGGGAAGGGGCCACAAGAAAGGACGACTATCCGCCGGAACGCCTTATGACTGAGCCCACCCCGGCCACCGGTATCCTCAGCTTCCAACGCAAGGTCATAGACAGGGAGAAGTACGAGCAGCAGCTTGATGAATACTACCAGGCGCACGGCTGGGATGAGAAGGGGATACCCAAACCGGAAACACTGGGCAGACTTGGACTGGATAAAGAGCCGTCTCACCTTCTCTAGTGAGACGGCCTGACAGGAGGCACGGAACATGAACAAGATATTGATGGTAGACTACTCCAAGTGCACTGGCTGCAGACTCTGCGAAGTGGTTTGTTCCGTGAAGAAGAACGGTGCCGCCAACCCCGCCAGAGCCAGGATCGCCGTGGTCAAGTGGGAGTCGATCTGTGTTGATACCCCCATGCTGTGCCAGCAATGCCAGTCAGCGCCCTGCGTGGCCGTGTGCCCGGTCAAGGCCATGACAAGAGACGAAGGCATGGGCAGGGTGAAGATCAACGATGACCTCTGCATTGGCTGCCGGTTTTGCGTAGCTGTTTGCCCGTTCGGTGCTGTGGCGTTGGATCATGTTTCCGGGAAGATAATCAAATGTGACCTGTGTGATGGAGACCCCACCTGCGTCAAGTTCTGCGAAACAAAAGCACTGCAGTATGTAGACGCCACCGCCGCCAATACAAGAAAGAGAAGAGAGGCAGCAGAAAGACTGCCTGAGCTGATTCGCGGATTTGTCGCCAATCCCAAGACACCATCGCATCTGAGTTAGAAGCTACCAGGCTCTTCCGCGATCGATACTCGAACTGCCTCCTGTAACGATCGTCGTCTTACCTGCCGACAATAACGCCTGACATTGCGTCTGACACGGTCCTATGACACTCGTGCTCTCGGGAATGCTGGTATCGACACCAGTTCTTCACTGGCCTTCTGGCGCAGCTTGGTCAAACTCAACTTCAACTGGCGCCTCTCTTCAGGAGAGAGTGCCCCGATGACCCTCGGAATGACCTCTCGTTTGCGCGCAAAAGCGATATACGTCTCTCTGCCCTTGTCAGTCATCCCCACCAGAACCTGTCTGCGTCCCCCGGTGTTCTCAGTGCACGTAATCAACCCCAGCTTCTCCATGCGACTGAGTAATGCCAATATGGTTGGTGGCTGGCGGAACAGCCACCGGGATATCTCGGCCGGCGTGGCAACCATGCCAGCCTTCTCCAACGACCTCAAAACCCACAAAACGCCACCCTGCATCGACGTAATGCCTAGGTGTCGCACCTCCCTGTCCCGCAAACGCATCATCGTGTCGCGCACCTGGTTAAGAAGCCCCCAAACCTCGTGTTCTTCTTCCGGGCTAAGCTCAGTTTGTTCCTCCAATTCCTCGGACATGTTGTACCCCCTGATTTGCTATCTATGTTTTGCTGTCCCTTCTCCACGCACCGGCTCCACGGTCAACGTAATCGCAGGATGTCAGAGAGGGCCGTGGGTTCCCCACCCGAAATTGACAGGCGGTGTATAGGGTGCTAGACTGAGTCATAGTATACTTACTAGACTGTGTCATAGTATGCTATCCTTTATTTTATACCATTTAGTATACCAATGCTAGCGCAGTCCAGACATTTCCAATCAGGGGAGACAGGGGAACACTCACGGCAGCGGCAGATTCCTGCAAGAACAATTTGCACGCGCATTTGGTTTCCAGGGACGGCCAATCCGGATTGAAAGGAGAAGGAAGATGGTACTCGATAGGTTCTCATTAGCCGGGAAGGTAGCTATTGTTACCGGAGCCGGCAGGGGCATAGGCAGAGGCATTGCCCTCAAGTTTGCTGAGGCCGGGGCTGACATTGTATGCGTGGCTCGTACTGCAAGCGAGATCGAGTCTGCGGCTGAAAGCGCTCGCGCCCTGGGGCGCAGGGCCTTGGCTATTGCCGGTAACGTCGTTGATGGCGAACAGGTGCAGGCGTTTGTTGACAGAACAATGAAGGAGTTTGGACATATAGATGTTCTGGTCAACAATGCTGGAGGATCAGAATCATTTGGCCCACTGATGAAAACCAGCGAAAGAGCTTTTCTGGCGGTGTTGCGACTCAACCTCGTCGCTCCTTTCCTCTGTAGCAAGGCAGTAGCCAAGGTGATGCTGGAACAGAGGTCGGGATCCATCATCAACATATCGAGCGGTGACTCCCTGATCCCTTGTACGGGCCTGGCCCCCTACGGTGCTGCCAAGGCAGGGGTGAACTCCCTAACTCGTACCATGGCCTGGGAACTGGCCCCCTACGTCAGAGTCAATGCCATCCTTCCTGGTGCCATCTGGACTGAAGGGAGTAGCCTGTTTCTCGGGATTGTGAAGGACAAGATCCTGGCTGGCACTCCAATGAAACGCTTCGGCAAGCCCGAGGATATCGCTATGGCGGCTCTGTACCTGGCCTCTTCCGCTTCGGAGTGGGTTACTGGCAAATTGTTTCAGATAGATGGCGGCATAGAGTTTGTTCATGTGGATCCGAGTGATCTTATGAAACAGAATAAAACAGAAGGAGGCTAGTGAGAAATGGCAGAGATCAACGACTACAGTGGGCCTTTCAATCCGCATCTCACATTCAACGATCTCTCTAAGGATTTTCTCCTTAAAGTGATCAGGGTCTGGCAGTGGTCATGGCTCCAACTGGATGCGGCCTGGTTTGATGAGGTCAAGGCCAGATGGGGACGAGAAGTTGGCTATGGGTGTGACCTCGAAATGTGGTTGAGATGCGCCGAGCGCTGCAATACTAGATATGCCAAGATAGCCAAGATTCCAAACAAGAACGTAATAGACGTCCTGAAAGTCTTACAGATGCCTTTAGATAATACCATGGGTGCGATTTATCCCACAAAGCATGAGATCAAGAACGAGAACTATGCTGTGGTCACCGTGGAGAAATGCCCCTCGCTGGAATGGTGTGAGAGGAATGACCCGGAGCGCGTAGTGCCGATGTGCGTGATCATGGAGCCTCATCTGATACATTGGTATAAGGTGAACACTGACGTTGTAATGGCCGCCACCCAACTCCCACCTCGGAAGAGCCCCGACGACATCGCCTGCCGCTGGGAATACGTCTACAGAGCGCCGAAGGGGGCCAAAGTTCGGAGTAAAGAGGAAGTAGCGGACGAGACCACCACTCCTCCTGAGATAGACGATCAGAGCGGTCCGTACTACCCACACTTAACGCATGCCAATTTCTCGAAGCCCTTTCTTCTCAAGATGATGTATGCCTGGCAGTATGCTTGGCTGGTCATGAACGAAGGCTACTACCTGGCAGTCATGAAGAGATTCGGATCAAAGGTGGCTGACGAAATCGGACAGACGGCATGGGTGAGAGTGGCTGAGAGGTGCAATCGGCGATATGCTCCGGCAGCCGATACCAAGCTGAACACGGTAACCGACTCACTCAAGGTTCTGCAGTTGACACTGGACAGCACCATGGGGTACTTCCCTACCAAGTACGAGATCAAGAGCCCCAATCACGTCATCATGAGCATAGGTAGAGCACCCACCCCTGACTTCCTTGACAATGCCGTGATACAGAGGACCCCACCCATGTATCATGCTGGCGGAAAGCAGATCATGGAGAAGTATCTGGTAAATCCTAAGATCAAGGTGACACCCTTGCGATTGCCGCCGCGAAATGAGTATGACGACATTGACTGCGAGTGGGATTTGAAGATTGAAGAATGATGAGTCACAAGACAGGGAATAGGGCAAGACTGATTATCACGTAATTCTACTGAGTGGTATACCGTTCAGAAAGTGACGGGCTCGCAAGCCCGACATTGAGGAGGGGAAATGCTGGCTGATAAGTTCAGGCTAAATGGTAAAGTGGCAGTCATAACAGGCTCGGGTAAGGGCATAGGCCGAGGCATTGGACTCACCTTTGCCGAGGCCGGGGCCAATGTGGCATTCGCTGCAAGAACAGAGAAGGATATCCAGGCCGCGGCAGAGAAAGCAAAAGCGTTCGGCGTCCGGGCCATCGCCGTTCCGTGCGATGTCAAGGATGACAGCCAACTGCAGAATCTGGCAGACAAGATTGTTCAGTCCTTTGGCAGGATCGATATTGTGGTCAACAATGCTGGTGGAAGTTTGCCCAAACCGATCCCCCAGATTACGCGCAAGCAATTCACTGAGGACTTTGATTTCAATGTCGCCTCGGCCCTTTCTTTTACCCGTATTTGCCTGCCGTATCTAAAAGAGAGCAATGGATGTGTCATCAACATAAGCTCAGCGGCAGGACGGCTTGTCGCGCCTTATTTCATTAACTATGCTGCTAGCAAGGCCGCTCTCAGCTTCATGACCAGACTCATGGCTGCTGAGTTGGCCCCGGGTGTGAGAGTCAACGCTATTGCCCCAGGATTCATACCGACCGATGCCACGGCTGGCTTCTACGATAAGGCCATGTTTCAGAAAATGAGCACCATGAACTCATTGAAAAGACCGGGCGATGTAGAAGATATTGCTCTGGCTGCTCTGTACTTGGCATCGCCCGCAGCCAGATGGGTGACGGGCAAGATTCTGGAAGTTGATGGCGGTGCTTAGGGAGATTAGGATGCGCTTATGATTCATGCGCCACCGGAGGTGGGAGATGGTCATATGGAATGAAGAAAAGTGCGAGGGGTGTGGTATCTGTATGCAATTTTGCCCCGTGGACGCCCTGGAAAGCTGGGGGGTGATTAAGATCGACCAGGAGAAGTGCACTGATTGTCTGGAATGTATTGGGGCCTGCCCGGTAGATGCTCTAGAGGTCAAGGAGTGAAGCAGGTCAAATACGACATAGTGGTTATTGGCAGTGGGATAGGGGGCACTACTTCAGCAGCCCTGCTGACTAAGGCAGGCTATAAGACCCTGGTGGTGGAGAAGCTGCCCTTTGCCGGAGGTCGATGCGCCACACTCGACTACCATGGCTACAAGATAAACACCGGATTGAATACGGTTACTCAGGAATGTCATGGGGTATTGTGCAGGGAAGTGGGCGCCGAATTTGAGATGCGTGTCACCGAGAACGAATGGGTCTACCGCATCAAGGGAAAGGACTATCCGCAGCCGAAATCGGGTAAGGGTGTCCTGAAGACCATGATTGGCCACGCTGCTCGCGATGATGCTGAACTGGAGAGAGTGATGCAGGCTGTCAAGCGAGGCATCGGCTGGGCGGAGCCCTCCTACTCCATGTCCCTTGACGAGTGGCTCAGGCACTATACGGACAACCCGGCCATATTGGGGATGTTCCAGAACTACGTGGCTGCAGCGGGTGCCATAAGGAACTCTGAGTTGCCTGCCGGTGAGTATTTTCGTATGATGAAGGAGATCGACGCGTCCGGCAGGGTTTGGGGTCATCTTCCTCTAGGGGGTGGGCAGCTAACTGATTCCCTGGTAAAGGCCATCAAGATGATGGGAGGGGAGGTATGGACGCGTTGCCCGGCGGTGCGAATAAAGGTAAAGGATGGGGTAGCTACTGGTGCAGCAGTGAGGAAGGACGGGGAGGACATCGAAATCATTGCCCAGGCGGTAGTGAGCGATGCGGGAGCGAAGCGAACTGTGGCGTTGGTGGGCAAGGAGCATTTCCCCTCTGGGTATCTGAAGGATGTGGCAGCCATAAAGGGCGCGCCTCAAACCATTATCTACTTTACCCATGATAGACCTCTTATCGAGGCCAACTCTGTGATATGTCTGACTGAGGCCCGACGGGTTTTCATGATGAGTACTAACACCAACATATGCCCAGAGAGAGCACCCAAAGGAAAGCACCTATCGGGGGCGGCTGCCTACCTTGGTTCTTCCCTGCCACCCTTCGACCTCAAGAAGGAGGTAGAGTTGGTCCTCCAGGACCTGAGGGACAACATATCCGGTTTTGAAAAATACGCCAAGGTACTGATGATTAACGTGAACCGCGGAGACTGGGGACTGATGAAAACCTGGCCTGGCTACACCGTACCTGTGAAGACGCCCGTTGTAGGGCTTTATACAGTGGGTGATGACGCCGGACCATTGGGTTGGTGGTGCTCACCTGCTGCAGTGCAGAGTGGCCGCGCGGTGGTGCAGGATGTTGTCCGGCGCTATAGCCCTGCCTGAGAGGCTCCTGCGCGACCCTTGCCTACAACTAGAGGCCCTCTGCGCTCTGGGTTTTAGGCAGTATCCTTGGTAGTGCGCCAGATTAGCCGCCAGCAAAGATGGCCTGGCTAAGGGCTACAGGACATGAACAGGCGTGCGTTCGACGAGTTCTTGGCAAGCGCTGATACTCTTCGCGTATACGATGGTGCGGCGCTTCTCTTTGCATCAAGAAAAGGAGGCTTACTGGCACTCATCGAATACATTGATGGGTTTGTCGCTGATCACCAGGGAGTCGTCGTATTGGATAAGGTTATGGGCAATACCGCTGCCTTATTATCGATCAAGGCGGGTTGCCAGGAAGTATTTAGCCCGTTAGGAAGCCGACTTGCCATCGCGACTCTCGAAAAGTATGAGATCAGGTATCATGTTGATCACGTCGTGTCTTATATTCAGCAAGCCCACGGAGAGGGAATGTGTCCTCTGGAAAAGCTTTCAATTGATAAAGCCCCGGAAGAATTCTATGCCCTGATGAAAGGCATGGTGAATAAGCCATAAGCAGATTGACGTTTTGTTGCTCAGGTAATAGACCTGTGCTTTGGTGAACAATTAGTCAGCTTGTTCAATCACCGTACGTTTTGACATGCTATACTCTATGCGTGAGTGATTTTCAGGCTAAAGCTTAGGACAAGTTAAAGGTCAGTTAACTTCTTTGCGTTGGCCGAAGACCATGTTGACCGGGCCCCAGCAAGCCATTTTGAGTTGAACGGACTCCTTTATGATGCTATAGTCGAGGCAAAACGAGTCGAGGAGGTGTAAGCAAGTGGCCAAGAGGTACGGATTGGTTATCGATCTGGAAAGGTGCATTGGCTGCCACACGTGCACTGTAGCATGCAAGGTGGAGAACAAGATAGAGGTAGGTTCGGGGATAAGGGTTGAGACGATTGGGGGAGGCCATCGGGATGCGCCAGCGGGCAAGTACCCTGAGCTAAGAATGCATTATCTACCCATAGCCTGCATGCATTGCGCCGAGCCGCCATGTCGCGGTGCCTGCCCTACCGAAGCCATATATCAGCGCTCTGACGGGCTTGTTCTCATAGACGAAGAAAAATGCAATGGCTGTCAGGAGTGCATAGCGACTTGCCCGTACCAGGCCCTGGTCTATGATGTCGAAAGGGCTATAGTGCGCAAGTGTAACCTGTGCCTTCAGCGAATCGACCAGGGCTTTGAGCCCTTCTGCGCTGCGTGCTGTGGAGACGAAGCCATATTATTTGGAGACTTGTCGGATCCGCAGAGCAAGGTATCAAAACTGATAGCCAAGAGAAGCGCCTACACCCTTAAGCCGGAACTAGCCACAGTGCCTGCGATTTATTACTGCCCTCCGAAGAACCGGAGACAAGCCCAGAGCACTGCGGCTGGAGCGCCAAGAATAGGCACTGAAGAAAGTGCAACATCGATCGATAATCGGGCAAGGGTGGAGCCGGGTGAAAGGATAGTGCGCACCGTATGTCCTCTTTCCTGTGGTCCTGGCTGTGGAATCCTGGCCCATGTCAAGAATGGCGTCCTAGTCAAGGTGGAACCCGGCGATTTTCCAGGCACCAGCCATGTATGCGTTCGGGGTCTGGCGGCTGCAAAGCTGATATATCATCCGGATCGGTTGAAGTATCCCATGAAGCGTGTGGGTGATAGAGGCGAGGGCAAATGGCAGCGCATATCCTGGGAAGAAGCCCTCGATACCATAGTGTTGAAGCTGAAAGAAATTGGCGACAAATATGGTCCTAGCTCCGTGGCCTGGGTACATGGCTCATTGGGCGTGGTTTCCGTGAGTTCCGTTATCGGGCTGGCTGGTGCTTGCCAGGGCACGTTTATCGACATGACAGGCTGCGGAGATGCCGCTGGCCCCTGTGCCGATATAGCTTGCTACGGCGCCCCGTGGTGGTATGGAGAGGACTACACCACGGACTTTGATAACCCTGCGTTATGTCTGATCTGGGGGGAGAATCCCGTTGAAACTGAGCCTTTCAAATGGCGCAAGATCAGGGCTACCAAGGAGAGGGGGGCCAGGTTGGTAGTCATTGATCCGAGGTTCACTCCCACAGCATCCAAGGCGGACGAGTATGTGCCGATCCGGCGGGGCACCGATGCAGCCCTGGCCCTGGGGATGATGAATGTCGTCCTGGATCGGGGGCTTCAGGATATCTCTTTCATCAGCAATTACACGGTGGGGCCTTTTCTGGTACGCAGTGACAATGGCATGTTCTTAAGGGAGAAGGACATCGGCCCCGCGGAGTCTCAAAAGTATATCATCTGGGATACCGAGACAGATACGCCTCAGAGCTACGATACGCCCAGCGTAGCGCCAGCCTTGACCGGGGTTTACAGGGTGAAGGGAGTGGAGTGCAAGCCAGTGTTTCAACTCCTGGCGGACCTGGTGCAGCAGTTCCCGCCAGCTAGAGCCTCCGAGATCACCGGGATACCAGCCGATGCCATCATCAGGCTGGGTATCAAATATGCCACCAATAAGCCGGCTGCTTCCTTTAGGGGCATGGGCTGCACCAGAGGGAGCTTCCACGGAGACCTCAGCTTCCGAGCCATAAACACCCTGGCGGCTCTTACCGGCAACATCAGCTTCGAGGGTCACACCCCGTTCGAGCTGAACCGTCCAGCCCTTATGGCCTGGGGTGTGCCTACCTTCATTACACTGCTACGGTTCTATGATGCCGTGCTTACCGAGAAGCCCTTTCCCATCAAGGCGCTCTGGATGACCAGACACAATCTCATAAACCAGGACCCGAACTTCAATAGGATCACGAGGGAGCTTGTCCCCCGACTGGAGTTCATAGCCGTCACCGACATGTTTATGACCACCAGTGCCCAGTATGCCGATATCGTTCTACCCGGCAGCAGTTCCTTCGAGCACCCTGAACTGGTTCAACCCGCTGGGGCCGGAGCGCACAACTATCTCCAACTGCAGCAGAAGGTGATAGAGCCTCCCTACGAATGCAGACCAGATCTGGATGTCATGGCCGAAGTGGCCAAGAAAATGGGCATAGACGGGTGCCTGAGCCAGACCCATGAAGAGTATGTTGAGCTATTGATCGCCTCGGGCCATCCCTCCATGGAAGGGATAACCTTAGAGAGGCTGAAGATGAGCCCCATGCCTCCGGCAGTGCACAGTGTCCCTCGGTTCAATACGCCCTCGGGGAGGCTAGAGTTCTATACGGAGAGGCTGAAGGAGTTTGGCCAAGAACTGCCCGTCTACCTGGAGCCCAGAGAGAGCAGCCGCACACCTCTGGCTCGGAAGTACCCGCTTTCCCTTATTACAGCTCATGCCAGGTACCGATATCATTCCATGTTCGCCAACGTCTCTTGGATTCGAGAGCTTGATCCGGAGCCAGCTTTGGAGATGAATCCGGCTGATGCTAAACCCAGAGGCATCCAGGACGGAGACCTAGTTCGTGCCTTCAATAATAGGGGTGAGGTCAAGCTCAAAGCCAAATTACATCAGGGGGTCGGGCCGGGGCTGGTCAATATATGCCAGGGTTGGTCCCCTGTTCATTACGTTGAGGGTACCCACCAGGCATTGACCGATAATGTCGTAAACCCCGCCCAGGAAGCTATTTTTGAGCCGAACGCGGCACTTTTTGATACCCTGGTCGAGGTTGAGAAAGTTAAAGAAGTGTGAGCAAAGTGGCTAAGGCATGTCTCCACTGAATGAGGGCTGGGCTACGCGGACATGGGCGTCAGGGGCAACCGAGAGCCGCAATAGAGATGGCATGTTCGCCAGAACTCTAGAACTGGAGAAAGAGAAAAGGTGATCATTTCTCGACCTCCTCCGGCTCCCCCTGATTATCTTGAGACAAGTCCATCTGATAGAAGTCATTGCTTTCTGGCAGCACCATATAAAACCGCGAAGTGTAGTCAATTTGAACCGTCACGTTCTGCAACCGGCATTCGAGCAGGTGCCCTCCGGCTTGTCTATCTTCAGTAATAAAATGAAAAAGGTAACCGGGAACATTTGTTCCGTCCACATATTCGGGGCAGCGGAACCCGACTATTGTCCCTCCTACGTCATTGAACTCGAATACTGATTGATCCTTTATCGCCTCAGCAAGCGGCGGATACGGCTTGTCTTGTTTGGGAACACTCCTCGCCTTAACATAGTCGAAAACACCATCCACTTTGATGGCGTAGAAGATATTCTCCGTTGGCAGCAAAGCGTCCAAATGTTGCTCTAGTTGTGCGTAGTTCTCGCATTTGTCCAATCGCTCCGATCTATCGGCTTCGAAGAAGGTCACCTCCGCAAAAGGGGTTGTCATGGCATTATCCACAGGATAGGCTACACCGTCAGTCTTGACCTGGTAGAAACTGCCGTCCAATTCGACCATTTCACCGTCGAGGGACTGAAAGGTTCCTAAGCCGAAGTCACCGTGTTTGCCTAATTCCTTGAAGGTGATGTCTCCGTCGTAGGCTCCGGCAAGCAAAGCATCTATAATCGATACTTGAAACAGGGTGTCCCTTTTTGGGGGAGAGTGTGAGCAGCCACAGATGACGATAGCCAAGAGCGCCACTAGCAGCAAACGATGCCAGACTCTCATGGTGTACCTCCTGCCGTTGAGCTATTGTGTCTCATGGTTTGCGATCAAGAGGCAACGATGGCTCCAGCTACAGCAGAGAGGGGCGCTTAGCAGGCCATCGAGATAAAGAGTAGCACGGCCGGCAAGCTGAGACAAATTTCTGAGGAACAGACTCTGAAATCGTGAGGTGATCCCCCATTCACACTTGCCGGCTACCCTTCGCTAGCCTTTAACCCTGGGGATAACAGCAGGCCAACGAAGGCCAGGGCGGAACCAACATACATCAACAGTGTCGAATCCCCATAACTGCGATAGAGCACCTCCTAAGAAAGGCCCAAGGCCAGCAGACAAGTAGGTCGTGGAGTAGAGCAGACCGGCAGCAGTCCCACGCTCCACATTCCTTCTCAGCAAGAAGCTCAGGGCACCGACGAAGAGACACGACCAGGCTATGCCGATGAGCACCTGGGCCGGGATCAATTCCAGGTAATGACTGGCTACGCCATAGACCACAAACACCAGCGAGGAAAGGATGAGACCCGTGGTGAACACCCTCGCGGCGTTGAACCTCTCAACGAATTGCATGGCAATGAATTGTACAGCCATATTGATACTGTCGAACATGGCGATCCACGGCCGGCTGGCGCCAATATCGCGCAGAAACAGGGGGAAAATGGCCCAAATAGCCTGGGCGCCCAGTTGCCTGAGGAAGTAGGGGAAATATACCTTGCGATCTGCCCACATCATGGACGCCCGAGAATCAGTCACTGGGATATGGCTGCGCTGCTGTGAATGTCAACGATACCCAGAAAGCGAGGGCTGAAGCAATAGCACTAGTGACAAACAAAACCTTGTAGTTACTAATCGCCGCTGCCACGAGCGCGCCGAAAAGCCAGCCAAGGGAGCCATAAGAGGCAAAACTACCGACGCGCCCTTCAGCTTCGTAGACATAGGCCATGAGTGCGGCTGAGGAAATGCCGAGACAGAAACCGATGGCACCTCTGGCTGCCAGCAGGGCGACGGGCCCTGGTGCGATGATTTGAAAGGGATAGGCTACGGCCGATAGGATCAGCCCCAGGCGGATGAACCCTAACCTGCCTCGTATGTCTGATCGTCTGCCAAAGAAGAAGGAGGACAGAAAGTAGGCCATACCATAGGATGCCGTGATCAGACCTACGTCGAGGTCTGATGCCCCCAGGTCATTAGCGTAAAGCGGCAGAAAGACAAGGGGGAGGCTTCTATGGAAAAGCTGAAGAGGAGGCTCACCAGAGCCAGCCGGAATGGTAACGAGGCATGTATACCTCGAAGGTTTTGCATCTGTCGCGGAATCTTTTTCGGATTCGGAGATACTAGGTTCTTATATTAAGTGAGCAGCTATCTCGAAGCAAGTCCACGGCGACCCACCTGAAACTTCTGCATCAAGCTGGGGGGCAGAGTAGACAATGATAAAACGCCGAGCGGTCCACGCGATAATGTATGTCCCTTCCCTAAGTAGAGTAGAGTATTCTGGCAGACGACATACAAACACCCACAGACTACTGCTCTGCCCCGGAGACCAAGTGCTCCGAAACGGCTTCTTTTTGGAATTGGAGCGTCTTCTGCTATAATGTTGGCGTCTTGAATATGCTCATCGACGGGGGCGGTACATGTCCGACGTCAGTATGCTGTAGACGGTGCGGATGAATTGCCAGGGCTTGCCAGCAGTGAACCAGAACTATGGAAACAATGAGGAGTGGAGCGACGATGGATATCTCAGACGTACACAAGAATAGCAAGGTCCTAATCGATGGTATTCCCCACGAGGTGGAAGACATGGAATTCATGAAGCCAGGGAAAGGTCGCGCCATCTACCGCCTCAAGCTGCGAAACCTGTCTGACAGCAGCACCATCGAGCGTACGTGTCACTCCGGAGACAGGATTGATGAGGCTCATATAAGTACCCACGAGATGCAATACCTCTACCAAGAAGATGATCACTACATATTCATGGACACTGAAACCTTCGAACAGCATTTCCTCACCGATGGACAGTTAGGCCACAGGAAGCACTTTCTCAAGCAGGGTGTGGTGCTTGCCATACAGATGATGGGTGACAAGCCCCTGGGCATAAATATGCCCACCTTTGTGGAGCTTGAGGTGGTAGGAGGCGGGATTGCAGATAAGAAAGACACCTTTAGCGCCCAGACCAAAGCCGCCGTTTTGGAAACGGGCTACACCATCGCAGTCCCCACCTTCATCAAAGAACGCGATATTATCAGGGTTGATACTCGCACTGGAACATATGTAGAACGGGTAAGTACCAGGAAGTGAAGTGTGCTAGGAAATGATCATGAGCGGCTTCTTTGCATCAAGTCTAATCTGCAGCACCGAGCACTGATCTACCACTATACACGCGCCTTCTTTTGGGAACAGGGCTTCCTTGAAATAGAGACGCCCATCCGCGTGCCAGCCGTGGCCCCAGAGCAGCATATCGTGCCTTTCAGGAGTGGAGACTGGTTTCTGTCTACATCTCCAGAGCTACACATGAAGCGGCTGCTCGCCTCTGGATACGACAGACTTTTCCAGATTAGCCGTTGCTTTCGCAAAGGTGAGCATGGCCGACAGCACAATCCAGAGTTTACGCTGCTAGAATGGTATCGCACCGGCGCAGATTATAGGCAAATGGTTTACGACACCGAACAACTGGTCCTGACAGTAGCCAGTAGGCTTGGACTCGGTCACGTGATCCGATACAGAGACCAAGAGATTGATCTTACCCCACCGTGGCCGAGGACTAAGGTTCGCGATGGCTTTCTCCGTGCTGCGGGCTGGGACCCCGTCACAGAGCCTGACCCCTTGCGGTTCGACGCAGATTTGGTGACCAAGGTAATTCCCAGCTTTGCCCCGGGCCAACCTACTGTCCTCCTCGATTATCCTGCGCCCATGGCCTCGCTGGCCCGTCTCAAGCCAGGCCAGCCCACAGTTGCAGAACGTGCCGAGATCTTCATTGGTGGGTTGGAGTTAGCCAACGCCTATAGTGAGCTTGTAGACACCCGGGAGCAAGAGATTCGCTTCCAGGCGGAGATTCAACAGATCGAACGGGAACAGCGCCAG
>JBGOXA010000043.1:0-9067 GCA_041478915.1 Dehalococcoidia bacterium | reverse complement strand
GGAAGACACTTTCTATGGTGGCGCCCGGCATAATGCAAACCTCATCCTGACCATACCCTCCTTTCTAATCATGAGAGGCATCGCCGTTTCCAGCGATACCCTACCGGCCAGCCTCCATAGGTATACCCCTTAGGACGGAAGGCTCGGAGGATTCAATTACCCTAGTTGCAAAAGGTCGTAGTACCCATTTGGGAAACATCATAACCGCCAGCATCGGTTACCACCTTCCTGAAATCATCGCTGGCAACTATCCTAAGAAGAGGCGACAGGAGCTGGCTCCTGTAGTTTGCTATCGGGATCACCAGGTCATACCTTTCCCTGAATAGCGGTAGGAAGCCGATGTCACACTGACGAGCAGCCGCCTCAATGCCCAGCCCGACATCAGCCTCCCCCCGGGCGATAGCGGTCGCCACGGCAAGATGCGTGTCCAGTTCGCGTTCATAGCCCTTTATTTCGGAGGGCGAGATGCCTTGCTGACGCAGCTTGAGATCCAGCAGCACGCGAGTCCCTGATCCCTTCTGACGGTTGACCATGGTGACGTCGGGACGTCTCAGGTCTTCCAGTCCCCTGATCTGCTTGGGATTACTGCTGGTGAACATGAGGCCCTGGATCCGATAGGCCAGGTGCACAATGGCCACCTCTCGGCCCGGCAGGATATGTTTCACATAGGGATAGTTGTACTGACCTGTTTCCTCATCCAGCAGGTGGATGCCTGCCAGGTCTGCCCTCTCCTCCTGAAGAGCGATAAGGCCGCCAAGGCTGCCGGCATAGCTGACCTCAACATTGATGTCTGGGGTTTCGTGCTTGAGCTGAGTTACCAGGAGGTTAAGCGCCAGGTCATGACTGCCAACTATAACGATGGTATTTCGGGTATCAACCTTGGCCTTTCGGCTGCCGAAGGTCTCTCCTTCACCCTGTCGCCCCTCACGCCAACGGGCCAGGTGCATGGAGAAGGCTGCTCCGACCTCATCCGGGCGGTAACCCAGGCTCAAGGCTTCTAGAATATGGCTGCTGACTAAATTCGAAAGGCGCTCCTGGCGCATCTTTAGCACATGGGGATCGTCGGCCACGGCTGATACTATGGTGCCCCCGCCGCGCCGTGACACTACTATCCGTTCCTGTTCCAGTTCCAGGTAAGCCCTGACTACTGTGCCGGGGCTGATGTGTAGGGAGTGGGCCAACTCCCTCACTGTTGGCAGACGTTCGCCTGGCTGAAGCTCAGTGGTGGCCACGAGTTGTTTTACCTGCTCCACTATCTGCTTGTATAGCGGGGCCTGAGCGGTATCGTCCAAATGAATGCTGGCCATTTTAGTTTGTCTTGTACCAGTGCAAATATAACAACATTTCTACCGAAAAGCAAGTACCTCCTTTAGGTGCTAAGGCATTTGACATCCCGCCTGACCGATCTCCACAGGTCCAAAAGATCGTCAGAGGCCACCCCTTGAAGGCCTACCTTGCCTTTGCCGGGCCTGGCTTCAACCCCACATAGGTGATACAATATTATCCCGGTAGACAGCCGTAGCTTACTTGAGAAAGGAACAGGCAATTGAAACAGGTGCAGCTTTACGACACCACCCTTCGGGATGGAGCGCAGCAAGAGGGCATCTCCTTCTCTGTGGAGGACAAGCTGAAAATTGCCCGCAAGCTGGATGAGCTAGGCGTTCATTTCATTGAGGGAGGTTGGCCGGGGTCCAACCCGAAGGACGTGGAGTTCTTTCGTAGAGCTGGTGACCTGCACCTGTCTCAGGCGCTGCTTTGCGCCTTTGGCAGCACCAGGCGGCCACACATGGCAGCCGAAAACGACCCGAATCTTCGCGCCCTGATCGATGCCAAGACCCCGGTAGTGGCGGTGGTGGGCAAGAGCTCTGGATTGCAGGTAACCCGCGTTCTGGAGACCACCCTGGAGGAAAATCTGGCCATGATCAGGGACTCCATAGGCTTTCTAAAGTCCAAGGGGATGACTGTCTTTTTCGATGCAGAGCATTTCTTCGACGGATACAAGGCAAATCGTGAATATGCGTTACTTACTATCGGAGCGGCTGATGATGCGGGGGCTGACTGCATCGTTCTTTGCGATACCAACGGCGGCACCTTGCCGAATGAGGTAGCTACCATAGTAAGGGCGGCGGCAAAGAGGGTAAGCAGTCCTCTAGGTATCCACGCCCACAACGATGCCGATGTGGCGGTAGCCTGTTCGCTGATGGCTGTCCGAGCTGGTGCCGTTCAGGTTCAAGGGACTATCAACGGCTATGGAGAGCGCTGTGGCAATGCCAACCTCTGCTCCGTTATCCCCGCTCTTAAGCTGAAGATGGGCCTGGATTGCATCAGTGACGCACAGTTGTCGAAATTGAGCGAGATCTCTCGCTACGTCAGTGAGCTGGCCAATCTATCGCCCATGGCCCGCCAGCCCTACGTGGGCAGTAGTGCCTTCGCTCATAAAGGGGGCCTTCACATCTCGGCCATGACCAAGTGGGATAGAAGCTACCAACATGTCGACCCTGAAGCAGTTGGCAACCGCAGCGCAGTGCTGGTGTCGGAGCTATCCGGGGTGAGCAGCATTGTCTATAAAGCCAGGGAGAGGGGGCTCAACCTTCCGCGCGGGGAAGAGGCACGGCGGATCCTGGAGCAGATCAAGCTAATGGAGAGTCGAGGCTTTCAGTATGAAGATGCAGAGGCTTCTTTCGATCTGCTGGTGCACCGCGCCCAGCCGGATTACCGCCCGTCGTTTGAGCTAGTCGATTTCATGGTACTGGTGGAGAGGAGGCGGCGTCCGGCCGCTAGCGGGGAGGAGATACTGGCTGAGGCCATGGTTAAAGTGAAAGTGGGGGAATTGGTGAAGCATACTGCTTCTGAGGGGAACGGGCCAGTAGATGCCTTGGATAAAGCCCTGCGCAAAGCCCTGGTGGAGTTTTACCCCAGTCTGGCTCAGGTAAGACTGGTGGACTATAAGGTTCGCATTCTCAACGAGAGCGCCGGTACAGAGGCACAGGTAAGGGTACTCATCGAATCGACCGATGGGGAACAGACCTGGAGCACAGTCGGCAGTTCCACCAATATCATCGAAGCTAGCTGGCTGGCTCTGGCCGACAGCCTGGAGTACTGGCTATTGAAAAGGGGAGGTCTCTCTAGGTCAGGGTAATTCTGGTCTCTTATGAGCTGCCACAGGAGCCGCTTTAGGAATCGTGTTCGAGCCTGGCAGGAGTTGTTTGAGTTGTGCGTATGGTGTGACATGCTTGCTGGGGTGGGATGCTAGAGACATCCCTGATAATGCTGGTCTTTGCCCTGACGGGCCTGTCCGTGGGCAGCTTCTTGAATCTGTGCATTGACCGACTGCCCCTGGAACAGTCCATAATCAGGCCTCCGTCCCATTGTCCTGCTTGCCAGCGGAGAGTATCCGCTTTCGATCTGGTTCCGTTCTTCAACTATCTGTGGCTGCGCGGTCGCTGCCGCTATTGCAGTGCGGCAATTCCGATCAGGCTTCCCATAGTGGAGTTGATAACAGGGCTGGCCTTTGCCTTCCTGTACTGGCACTTTGGACTAAACGAGGAACTGGGCATGGCTATTGTCTATGCCTGTTTTCTAATCGTTATCTTCTTTATTGACTTAGAGCGTCAGTTGATTCTCAACAAGGTAGTCTACCCTGGGATCTTAATGGCCTTTGTCTTCTCTTTTCTTTGGCCTGACCATGGGGTGGTGGATTCGTTAATCGGTGGTGCCGTCGGCTGTGCCATACTGCTCGTGCCCTATCTTATCTATCCCAAGGGGATGGGATTCGGGGATGTGAAGCTGGCACTGATGGCGGGATTAATGACCGGATACCCGGAGGCATTGGTCGCCCTGATCCTGGCTATTTTCGCGGGTGGCTTGGTGGGCATAGTTCTCCTGGCCCTTCGCCTGAAGGGGCGGAAGGGAGCCATTCCCTTTGGCTCCTTCCTCGCCGTTGCGGCAATAGCGACCTTGCTTTGGGGAGAGACTATTCGCGAATGGTATGTGGACCGGTTCTGGGCGTGATCGATGTGCTCCTGAAGAAAGTGCGCGATTGTGCTCTCCAGGAGTTAGGGCTGAAGGCAGGGCCTCTTCCAGTCACTGTTGATATAGCAAAGCTGCCAGCAGAGTAGCCCAAATCACCGCCTGTTGAGAAGCCTTGTCTCTGAGTAGCTACAGCACCATAATTCACTTAAGGCGCTGGAGCCTGACAGGAAGCAATCGCCGGGAAAATAGAGGCTGTAGAGAGGTGTTCAAACGGAGGTGACTATGGCCAAAGTCTCGCTGAGGTGGTTGGGTCATGCGGCGTTTGTCATTACCTCTCCTAAGAGAAAGACCATCTTCATCGACCCGTGGATCACCGACAACCCATTGTGTCCTCTTGAAATTGATGATATTAAGACGGCCGATATCGTTCTGGTCAGCCATGACCACTTCGACCATGCGGGGAGTGCCGCCGACATAATCAAGAAGACAGGTGCCCTGTTGGTGGCGGCTCCAGAGACTGCCGGCAGGTTCCAATCGGAGATGGGAATTGCCAGCGAGAACGTGGTCTTTGGTGGATTTGGGATGAACATTGGGGGCAGCGTTGAGGTGAACGGGATTACCATAACGATGACCCAGGCGTTCCACTCTTCTCAGACAGGGTGTCCCGTCGGATACGTGATCAGACTGGAGAATGGCGTCACCATTTACCACGCCGGTGACACGGGCATCTTTGAGTCGATGAGGCTCTGGGGACAACTGTATGCTATTGATGTTGCTCTTCTTCCGATAGGCGGGGCGTTCACCATGGATGCGTATCAAGCGTCGAAGGCACTGACGCTTCTTAAGACAAGAAAAGTTATCCCGATGCATTATAGGACTTTTCCTGTTTTGGAACAGGATGCCCGCCGCTTTATTGAACTGGCGAGGCAGGAAGCTCCGGAGGTAGAGGTTATTGTTCTGGAGCCGGGGCAAGAGTATATCCTGGAATGAGGCTTTGGCTAACGCATTCACATCGTGTAATCTTCTCGCTCCGCCTACTTTACTTTGAGATCATTTATGAATATGTTCGCGTCATTCTGATCCTTCCGCAAGGAAGGAGAGGAATGTCCGAGATTCTGAGGAGTCCTTCCCAGAAGGAAGGACTCCTCAGAATGACATTAATAAATAACCTCTTACTTCTATACTTGCAGCGCTTCCGGAAGGCCCCTCTATATGCTGGCGGCTAACTTTGCTGCCTGGTAAGATACTTCAGCCGCATCCCGCGGCCTTATGCAGTCGCCAACCATGTACACTTCAGGGACAGCGCCTTGGAGCTCTTGGGCCAGGTTGCTGACCGACCGCATGCCGACTGACAGGATTACTGTGTCAGCAGGTAACGAGAAAATCTCGTCTCCCAAACGGATGATCACAGACCTGTTGGTAATCTCGGCAACGGTGGCATTGAGGTAGAGGGGGACATGCAGCTCGATAAGCCTATCCGCCAGGGTCTTGAAGGTGAATTCCTCAAGCTTGACCCCGTCCTGTCCTAAACCTGCCCGGGTGACCAGACTGACGTCCCTGCCCTGCTCCACCAGCCATATAGCTACTTCCATGCCGATGAACCGACCCCCGACCACCACCACCTTGCCTTTCACCTCAACCTTACCTTCTATGACATCATGTCCCTGAACCACATGCTTGCCGGTGGCACCCGGTACGTTCAGCCCCAGGGGAACAGCACCAGTGGCCACCACCACCACATCAGGCTTCGCCTCCAGCACCTTCTCCCTGGTGACCTCTGCACCCAGTGTGACTGCGACTCCGCACTTACTCAAAGAGCGCTTCAGGTAATCAGTCAAAGTAGCATAACCTTTCTTCCCCGGCGTGGCACAAGCTACATTCCACTGCCCACCGAGCTCGGCCCTTTTCTCATAAAGCGATACCTGGTGTCCCCTCTCCGCCAGATATATGGCGGTCTCCATGCCGGCTAGCCCGCCACCAACCACCATCACCTTCTTGGGCGACTTCGTGCGAGGCAGGGGATACTTGGCCTCCCTGGACAGGAATGGATTCACTGAACACGAAAGCGGCCCAGCGTCAGGGCCCAGCTTAAGGCAGTTATTGCAATAAATGCAGTGGCGGATCTCTTCCAGGCGGCCCTCACGAACCTTATTAGGCAGCTCGGGATCAGCTAGAAGCGGGCGACCCAGGGCGATGAAGTCCGCCTTGCCATCGGCCACTATACGCTCTGCCAACTCCACACCTATCTTACCCACAGCTATCACTGGTACCCTCACGGCCTTCTTCACCTTCTCTGCCAGTGGTACCATAGGACCTTCGGGGAAAGAGTAGCACGGAATGCTCAAGGTGGACCAGAACTCAAGTCCTCCAGCGACGCTGATGGCATTGACACCAGCCGACTCCAGGATAACAGCTTGCTGCACTGCTTCATCGATGGTGACCCCGCCATCAACGTCGTCGTCGGCATTGAACCTTATCAATAGCGGAAACTCGGCTCCTACCTTCTCTCTTATTCTTTCGACGATCCTGCGGGCGAAGCGGACCCTGTTCTCCACACTGCCGCCGTACTGGTCTGTTCTACGATTGGTAGCAGGAGATAGGAAAGTGCTTACCAGACAACCATGGCAGGCATGCAACTCCACTGCGTCAGCGCCTGCTTCCTTGACCCGCCGAGCTCCCTCAGCAAAACTCTCTACATAACGGTCAATATCCTCTTGGCTCAGCACATGGTACAGCTTGTCGCTTTCAAGCCAGGGCAACATTGATGGCACCTTGATCGACATACCTTCAGGGATAAACCCGAAGCGCGGGAATAGCATGCCCGCATGCATCAACTGGATGCAAATCCTGGCTCCTGCTTCATGTACAGCGTCTACCAGTCTTCTCCAATCGGCAACCCAACTGTCATCGTATATGGCCGCGGTGGAAGGGAAAGCAGCGTCGTGGCTGATCGAGGCACACTGTGGGATTATAAGCCCCACACCACCCCTTGCCCGCGCCCGGTAATAATTGATCAACCTTTCTGTGACCCTGCCCTCGGCGTCAGCCAACTGTGTGCCCATGGCAGGCATTATGAGCCTGTTTTTCAAGCGCAGCACACCTATGCTGCCTGACTGGAATAGTGCTGGGAAACTGCTCACTCGACTCCTTTGCACAAATCAGTGGCCTGGAGCGCGGACACCAGAATCAGCCGCTTGACCTCCAAGCTCTTACCATTTTGTCTCTGCCAGATTCTCACCTAATGGGACAGGGCGCTGGTCAGATCCGTTGCACAATAGCAGCCGTATTAACAATGGTTTCTTTCTCCACCCTCCTGCTTTCTACGCCCAATCAAGAATCGAAGTCTAGCCGACTTCGCTTCTGGCTGGAGCTGATTATACGCCGCGTAGTAGGCTTTGAAAAGTGCAGACCCGAGGGGTTGTTTATCAACCCTTCACCCATTTGATGAGAAGAGGCTCGCAAGCTTGCTAAAGCAAGTCACGTCCGTTATGATGTTGCTGTCAAATGTCTCTGGCGTTTCCGCTTGGGGTCAAAACGTCATTTGCATACCAAACGAAGATCGCTTCTCGTCCCAGAGGAAGTGTAAGCGCCAGAGGGGCGAAGATTCCCAACTGAGGGAGGTTTGAAAGATGAGCAAGGAGAGCAAGCTACCAGACAAATGGGATGTGGAGGTTGATCTGGTAGTCGCTGGGTCAAGCAGTGGCGGACTAACCGCTGCTTGCAAGGCGCACGACCTGGGCATGAGCGCCATCATCCTGGAAAAGGCGGCAACCCTCGGCGGCGGCACTGCGTTTTCAGGAGGCGTGATCTGGATACCGCGCAATCATCACATGGTGGAGGCAGGTATACCCGACTCGCGCGAGGCTGCCCTGCAGTACGTACGGGGCCTCAGCCTGGGACGGCACGACGAGGAGATGCTGGCTACTTATCTGGACAAAGGGCCGGAGATGCTCCGAGATGTAGAGGCAAGCACCCCCTTGAGGATGCAAGCTGCGACTACTCTTCCCGATTACCGCGAGGAACTCCCCGGAGCAAGCAAAGGTGGCCGTCTGCTGGCCCCAGACCCTATCTACATGGCCCAGTTGCTCCTCAATGCAGAGAGGGAACATCCTATCCTCGGTAAGATACGCCAGTCGCCCTTTCCCCTGTTTTCGGCTGTGCCCTTGCCTACCAACGATCCCAGGTTCTACGTTGCCGGCCGTGCCCTTATCGGAGGGCTGTTGCTGGGGTGTATTCAAAAGGGTATCGATGTACTCGATAGCACACCGGCCAGAGAGCTGATAATCCAGGGTGGCAGGGTCATCGGCCTGCGGGCCGAGCGACAGGGCAAGGACTTCTTCGTCAGGGGCAGGAAGGGCGTTCTACTGGCCACTGGAGGCTACGAGTGGAACTCGGAGTTGAATAAGCGGTACATGCGCATCCCTGAGATACACGGCATTACGCCCCCCGGCAATTCAGGGGACGGCCATATAATGGCTATGGAGGTCGGGGCAGCGGTGGCTCTCATGGATTTTTCATTGTTTATGCCCACCATCCGGATTCCTGGGGAAGAGATCGATGGTGAGCCGATGTACCGCATCTTCATGTTCTGTATAGGTCAGCCGGGGAATATCCTGGTAAACCGGGATGGCAAGCGCTGCTGTGATGAATGTTTCTATCCCGACCTAGGCCGGGCCTTCGAAGCGCATGATGCACTGACTTCGAGGTCTGCCAATCTACCCATGTTCTGGATAGTTGACCAGGGCTTCAGAGATCGCATACCTGTGGGGCCTCTTCCCCCGGGTACGAAGATGGCCGACTGGCTTCAGAAGGGGGATACCATAGAGGAGCTAGCTGAGAAGCTGGGGATACCTCCTGCTAACTTAAAGGAGACGGTGGACAGGTTTAACAAGTTTGCCAGCGAGGGGCGCGACCCCGACTTTCACCGTGGTGAGAGCAGCTATGACAAGAGATGGGGATTCTGGCCGAATCGCAAACCTAACCCTGCTCTTGGCCCCCTGGACAAGCCGCCCTTCTACGGACTGCAGCTCCATGTGGGCACGGTCGGTCACCTGGGTGGAATGGTGATCAATACCAATGCGCAGGTAATAGATGT
>JBGOXA010000056.1:0-8001 GCA_041478915.1 Dehalococcoidia bacterium | reverse complement strand
CGAGTGGATGGCGATCCCGGAGAATAAGCGTCCCCCGATGCCCCTGCCTGAAGTCAACCCCATGCGCGGCATGCAGGTGTGGAAGCCCTTCATTGCTGCTATAAACGGCCTTTGTATCGGTGGGGGACTGGAGTTGGCCATGGCCTGTGATCTCAGGGTTGCGGCCAGTACAGCTAGATTGGGTCTGGCCGAGGTCAAGTCAGCCGTCATACCGGGGAACAGCGGCAGCCAGAAGCTGCCTCGCCTGATACCTTTTGCCAAGGCTTTGGAGTTGCTGATGACTGGCGACCTCATGGAGGCCGAGGAGGCCTGCCGCCTCGGCCTGGTGAACAAGGTGGTCCCCTTTGATCAGCTTATGCCCGAGGCTGAGGCGTTGGCCAACCGGATCTGCGAAAATGGCCCCCTGGCGGTCAGGGCGGTAAAGGAACTGGCCTACCGCGGCATAGAGATGAGTCTGGCCGACGGGCTGCGCCTGGAGTTGGAAATCGGCGCCCGCCTCTCCAAGAGCGAGGACTCCATGGAAGGTCCGAGGGCTTTCACCGAGAAGAGGAAGCCAGTGTGGAAGGGAAGATAACCCCTATCAGATCATCCGCGCCTTATCTCAATCTCGGTCTGGATGACCCTTTGAAGCGAGCTGATATCGAAGTATCCCGATATCCTCACTTTGCCGTTAAGCAACAGTAACGGCAAAGGCAGGTTTCCCCGGCGTACCCCTGCAACGATATCTGGATGTGAGCGGCTGGCGAAAGGCTCAGCCAGGTCGAGGTATTCTAATTGCACTTCTCCGGCAAAAAGCTGGCTTAGGAGTGCGGCAGTAGACTCGAAGGTCTGTGAAGAAGAAAGGTCCAAGCCGCAACGGCCTTCACATTTTTCAGCCTGACTATCGTCAATAACAGTCACCTTAATGGGAACTGCGGGTGTCAAGGCTTTCCCCCGCTTTTGGACTTTACCGTGATTAGCATAGCGCGAGATTCTTTATCAGCGTATTCGTGTCATTCTGAGCGAAGCGAAGAATCTCTGGGATTCTTCGTCGTCTGCTTCCAGCAGACTTCTCAGAATGACATTAATAGAAACCTCATAGTGTGACATTGGCGCTACGGCAAGCCCTCCTTTTTCTCCTTCGAGAAGCTCCTGACCCTGTCCAGTAGTTGCCGGTCCATCAGGAGATCAGTGGCGGTGAGAGCCAGAGCCTTCGCTCCATCCAGTAAACCCCGGTGGCCTGCTTCCGACGCAGCGGCAGCAGCGAATTCAGGTGAATGCTCCGACACCCCAGGGGGAGCGATAGCCACAAAAGGATGCAGACTAGGCACCATCTGGCTCACATTCCCCATATCAGTGCTACCCAAGCCTCGCCCGGGATCAGAAGTATGAGCCTTTCGTCCTACAGACTCAAGATTCTGGCTGAACAGTTGCGCCAGGACTGGGTTACTGCGCATGGGAGCATAGGTCACTTCGCCCCACCGGTACTCCAAACGGGTCCCAGTGGCTAGAGAAGCAGCCAGAAAGCAGTCCAAGACCTTTTCCTTCAACTCTTGAAGGTATTCCTCGTCTTCGGCCCGCACCAGGAACAGGGCTTTGCTATAAGCAGGAACGATGTTGGCTGCTTCACCGCCTTTGATTATGATCCCATGAAGGCGACTCTTCTCTTTCACATGCTGGCGCAGCGAGTTGATGTTGTTGAAAGACAGTATCAGGGCTTCCAGGGCATTGACACCCTCATCCGGGTAGGCGGCAGCATGGGCTGCCTTGCCGAAGAACTCTATCTCTAAAGACGAACACGCCAGCGCGGGTGAAGCAACAATATCTCTTGTCCCAGGATGTATCATCATGGCGGCGTCCACCCCAGCGAAAGCGCCTCTTTCCACCATGGTCCCCTTGCACCCGTAGATTTCCTCGCCAGGAGTGCCGATGACCAGGACGCTGCCTCCCAGTTGATCGACTGCTGGTCTGACGGCCACCGCCGCGCCCACCGCCGCCGCCGCAATGATATTGTGCCCGCAGGCATGCCCCAGCCCGGGTAAAGCGTCGTACTCAGCAACATAGGCAATCACCGGTACCCCATGACCATAGCTGGCTCTGAAGGCTGTGGGCAACCCGCAGATACCCCTTTGCACTTCGAAGCCCTTGCTTTCTAGATAATCTGTCAGCCATGCTGAGGCTTTCACTTCTTGGAGGCCCACTTCAGGACTGGCGTGGATCCTCAAACTGAGAGCAACGAGCTCAGCTCGCTGGGTTTCTACTGCCTCCAGAACGAGAGCCTTCGGATGGCGCATTCCCGTATTCAAGGTGGTGTCATTATAGCCAATGATCGCCGGCGTTGCCAATCTAAAGGGGGGTTTCAGTTTTGGTTGTGGCGGGGTATAATATTGTCATCATGAAAGTAATCTTTCTCAAAGATGTGGGTAGAGTAGCCAGGGTAGGTGACATAAAGGAAGTGGCCGATGGTTACGGCAGGAACTTCCTGCTTCCCAAGAAGCTGGCTTTGCTGGCGACGCCTTCAGCCATCAAAGTGGCGGAGGTGCACATCCAGAAGGATCAGGAGCAGGAGCGACGCTTCGCCACTGAGGCGGAGAAATTGGCCCAGCAACTGGAGGGGATTGCTGTCACTTTCAAGGCAAAAGTGGCGGAAGAGGATCATCTCTACGGCTCTATCAGGGACAGCGATATCGCTGATGAGCTGAGCAAACTGCCTGGACTCAATATCGACAAGAGACAAATACAGTTGGAAGAGCCTATCCGTCTCCTGGGAGAGCACCCGGTAATCGTCAGGCTGAGTAAAGACCTGACCGCCACGATAAAAGTTATTATTACCCCGGAGGAATAGTGTGGCGGATAACGGAAGGTTACCTCCTCACAACGTTGAGGCGGAAGAGGCGGTAATCGGCTCCCTTCTTGTTGACCCTGAGGCCATTGTCAAGGTAAGCGTCTTCCTCAAGCCCGAGGCCTTCTACCGTGAGAAGAACCAATGGCTTTACAGTGCCTGCCTGTCTCTCTATGACCGAAACGAGGTCATAGACCAGATCAGCGTGGCTCAGGAGTTGACCAGGCAAGGCAAGCTGGAGGAAGTCGGCGGCCTGGCTTATCTCAGCCACCTGGTCTCGGTACTGCCCACCTCTGTCCACGTTGAACACTATGCCCAGATTGTACACCGCCTGTCTTTGATGCGCCGACTTATTGCTGCTGGCGGGCAAATCGCTGCCATAGGCTATGAAGCAGACCCCGATGTGGATGCTGCCATGAGCAGGGCAGAGGATGTCCTGTACCGGCTGCACCAAGGTGAAAGCCACCGCGACTTTGTCCACATTCGTCGCATTCTAGACCTGTACTTTGAGGAGACCGGAGTCTCTGCCCTGCCAGCCGGGGTTACTGGGCGTCCCCCACACGTGCTTACCGGCTTTGGTGGCCTGGATGAGCTCCTGGGTGGCCTACAGCGCTCCGACATGATCGTGTTGGCAGCAAGAACAAGCCTGGGCAAATCTAGTCTGGCCCTTAACATTGCCAGGAATGCTGCTGTAGACCAGGGGGCTCATGTAGCCATCTTCAGTCTGGAGATGTCCAAGGAGCAGACAGTGCAACGTCTGCTGTCCAGTGAGGCAGAGGTGGACTTGCAGCGAATCAAGCGGGGACAGTATAGCATTCAGGAAGAGAAAAGGGTGATGGATGCTGCTGGCGTCCTTTCGCAGGCACCAATCTATGTGGACGACTCACCGATCCTGAGGGTAGTAGAGATGCGCAGCAAGGCGCGTCGCTTGGATCATCAGCAAGGCATTGATCTCATCATTGTGGACTACTTGCAGTTGATCCGGGGGGATAGCAGGACTGAAAACAAAGTCCAGGAGATCAGCGAAATCTCGCGCTCCCTCAAAGCGCTGGCGCGTGAGCTAGATGCTCCTGTCATGGCATTATCACAGCTAAGCAGAGCGGTGGAAACGCGCACACCCCATATCCCACTACTGTCCGACCTGAGAGAGAGTGGCAGCATTGAACAAGACGCTGACGTTGTCATGTTTATCTACCGGGAGGACGTCTATTATAAGAGAGAGGACTGGGAGAGACAATTCCCCGAAAAACAGTATCCTGAGGGTCTGGCTACTATAAAGATAGCCAAGCATCGCCATGGGCCGACAGAGGATCGGGTGCTGAGGTTCCGCCCGAATATCGTCAAGTTTGAGAACTACTTGGAGGCAGCGGAGATTGAGCAACCAACTCTTCCCCGGTTTTCCACCTAGGCTAAGTTTCACTCCAATTCCCAACCTTTTCTTTGCCAGGCTGCTTCCCCAGATCGGCAGTTTGGCAGAACTGAAGTTGATTCTCCACATTTTCTGGCGGCTATATCAGAAGCGAGGTGCTCTGAAGTTTGTCACCTACAAAGAGCTTATGGCTGACAAGACCCTGATGGTGGGTATGGATGAGGCTGGTAGTCCTGATGGAGCGCTGCGTAGCGCCCTGGAGTCGGCGGTAGAGCGCGGCGTCCTCCTGCACCTGGCGCTGGAAAGAGACGGGGAGCGGGAAGAGGTCTACTTTGTTAATACTGAAGCCAACAGGCAGGCCATTGCCAGGGTACAAAATGGCGAGCTGTCTCTGGGTCTGGGGGCACTGCCTCAGCCCCAGCCCTACATAGAAGAAGAGAAACCCAACATCTTTGCTCTGTATGAGCAGAACATCGGCCTGCTCACTCCAATGATTGCCGAGGAGCTAAAAGAAGCGGAGAGGCTTTACCCCGCCCCCTGGATTGAGGAGGCCTTCAAGGAGGCTGTCAGTCTAAACAAACGCAGTTGGCGTTATATCGCTCGCATCCTGGAGCGCTGGGCCACGGAAGGTAAAGGTAGTGGAGAGTCTGGGAGAGATTTTAAGAAGAAGAGGGACCCCAGCCGGTACTTCAAGGGAAAGTACGGGCACCTGGTCAAACGCTGAGTCACCGCAGGAATCGCCACCCTGCCCTCGCTGCAAGGGGGCTGGATTTGTTCATCCTCGGCTGGATTCAGGTCGCACCGACTACACCCGAGTAGTACCCTGCCAATGCACTCAGGAAGGGCTGGAGAAAAACCGCCTGGCTCGCCTTCAGCGCTATAGCAACCTTGGCGCTTTGACCCGCCTCACCTTCGACAGCCTGACACTCCCGGGCAGAAGCGGCGAACCCTCCAACCAGGAAAGGTTCCTTCACGCCTATCGGGCAGCCGTCGCCTTCGCCCAGAAGCCTAAGGGCTGGCTAGTGTTCATGGGGCCAAGTGGCTGTGGCAAGACCCATCTGGCGGTTGCCATTGCCAACCACCTTCTTTCTCAGGGGGAGGCGGCTTTCTTCATCGGTGTGTCCGATCTGCTCGACCACTTGCGATCCACCTTCAGCCCAGGCAGCGATATCTCCTACGATGTCCTCTTTGAACAGGTACAGAATGCCCCTGTGCTGATCCTGGACGATCTAGGCACCCAGACCAGCACCCCCTGGGCACAAGAGAAGTTATTCCAGATTATTAACCACCGCTTTAGTGCCCAGTTGCCCACCGTAATAAACATAGCTGCCGGGACCTCTCTGGAGGGACTGGAGGAGCGCTGGCACACCCGCCTGACTGACCCCGCCCTTTCCCAGGTATACCTCCTGGAGGAAAAGAGGCCCCCTCTGCTTGATTACTCAGGCATCCTGGCGCTGGAATTGCTCAGCAGCATGACTTTTGAGAATTTCGATCCGAAGAGGGTCAATCTTCCTCTGGAGCAACGGCAGAACCTGGAGCAGGCCTTTCGGCTGGCTCGGGGCTTTGCTGAATCACCGGATGGATGGTTGATATTTGAGGGAGACAACGGCTGCGGCAAGACCCATCTGGCTGCCGCCATCGCCAACTACCGCCTCAGGCAGGGCAACCCAGTCTCTTTCGTCGTTGTCCCTGACTTTCTAGACCACCTGAGGTCTACCTTCAGCCCGGAAAGCAAGGTCACCTATGATGATGTCTTTGAAAGGGTGAAGACCACCCCTCTTCTCATCTTAGACGACTTCGGGGAGCATACCAGCACGCCGTGGGCTCGGGAGAAGCTTTACCAGCTGATCAACTATCGCTATAACTCTCGCCTGCCGATGGTGGTCACTACGTGCTGCACCCTGGAGGAAATTGAACCTCGCATCAGCTCACGCCTGGCAGACCCGCGCCTCAGCACGGTATTTACCATTATGGCCCCCGACTGCAGAGCCGATCGGTCCAGCACCAGGAAGGCTAAGAGCGAGCAACGATACAGCCGAAAGCCGTAGCTCTCTCACCGCAGGCGGCGCGAGTGAAAGCGCACCCACGTTTTCCGTCTAATAACCGGGCGTCAGCGAGGATAAGTACTTAATCCTCTTCAGCATGTTGGGGTGGGTGCTCATTATCTCCAACAGCTTGTCCCCAATACCCAGGCGGATGGTCTTAGCCCGCAGCGCTGCTAGCTCGTCAGGGTCTATTGTGCCACTCATGTTAGTGTCAACTTGAGCGAGTTCCCGCACCTCGTTCCAGGCCCGGGAGGGGTCATTGATAAAGAAAGCCTTAACCCCCTCTATCTCCTTCATCTCTGCGCTGCCCTTATGGCGGGCATTTTGATAGACCAGTTTGTAGAGGGCGGTCGCCAGATGGTGAGGGGCATTGCCCAGCTTAACGCTTTCTCGGTCAGCGTAGTACTCACGGATGCGGGAGCCGTAGAGCACCAGCAGGTTGGTGATGAAGTAGACCACAAAAGCCCCAAGGCCAATGAGAACGCCATAGCCGGCACCATCCCTTCTCCCGCCAAACATGCCACGGAACATGAAGCTCAAGGCGATCCAGTACATGATAAGGGGGATGACCGATAGCAATGTGATGACTAACATGTCACGGTGTTTAATGTGGGAGACTTCATGCCCAAGGACGGCCTTGAGCTCATCCTTACTCAGCAGTTTTAGGATTGCTGGGGTAACGCAGACGCGTCCGTCCGCGTGCGTCCTTCCAAAAGCAAAGGCGTTAGGCGGTGCCTTAGAGAGCTGAGAAATGCCTACCTTGGGTTTGGGAATTCCAGCTTTCTGAGCCTCTTCAGCCACTATTCTATGTAGCTCCGGCTCTTCCTTTTCAGAGACCCACTTCACCTTCATGGTCCAGGCCACTATCGACGGGCCAATCAGGTACTGTATGAAAAGGAAGCCAAATCCTATGAAGAGGAAGGCTATGGGGTTAAAGCCACCGACGGCCACTCCGATGCCGCTGATCACCCCATAGAGAATAGCGAAAAGCAACGCCACTAGTAGGTACAACCTCATTTGCAGCCACATATCATCCCCTCCTGATGGGTTTGGTCTCGAATTTTAGACCTTACCTGACTTACTATTATAATCTACCACCAAAACAGTTGACCAGCAACAAGAATCACCGCTAAACACTGGCTTGCCACTCTGGGCCATCGCTGTTGCCAATTTTACGATACCTTAGAGAGCTACGCCTTTCCAATTGAAGTCCAGAAGCATCCACTATAGAATGAAATGGGAGCAAGAATGAGCAAAATCGCTATAGAGTCCCTGGGTTGCAAGCTGAACCAGGCAGAGACCGAATCCCTTGCCTGGCAGCTCTTCGGTAAAGGGTATCAGCTAACAGATTCGGCCGGAGAGGCTGATATCTATGTGCTCAATACTTGCACTGTCACCCACGTTGCCGATCGTAAGGCACGCCATTTGCTGAGGTCAGCGCGTCGGGCCAACCCGCGGGCCTTGATCGTCGCGGTGGGCTGTTATGCTCAGCGAGCACCGGAGGAGCTGCGCCGACTGGGCGTAGTTGACCTTATTCTGGACAATAAGGAAAAAGACCGCCTGGCGGAAATCCTGGCTGGCAGGAGCACCCCGGCCAACAAAGGAAGAGAGGAGCCAGTCACCGGCTATCAGGGCCACACCCGTTCGCTGATCAAGATTCAGGAGGGCTGCAACAGTTTTTGCTCTTTTTGTGTAGTACCCTATACTCGAGGCAGGGAGCGCAGCCGGTCTTCGGAGGAAGTACTACATGAGGTCATGGAGAGAGT
>JBGOXA010000283.1:0-3025 GCA_041478915.1 Dehalococcoidia bacterium | reverse complement strand
GGCTTTACTGTCGAGAGCTTCTTGAGGGCTTGATAAAACCGCTGACCATCTTTCACCCCCTCGATGTAAGCAGCAACTAACTCAGTCTCATCATCGTCAACAAAATACTCCAGCAGTTCGCTTTCGTCGATGTCGCAGGCGTTGCCATAGGAGACGGCCTTACTAAAACGGACACCCCTAGAGGCAGCAGATCGGACCAAGTAGATGGCGTTGCCGCCACTTTGGCAGATAAAGGCCACCCGCCCTGCCTCTCTGGGTAGATCGGAGGCAAAGGACAGCCCCACTTTGGGAGAATATACGCCAACGCAATTCGGGCCTAATATCCGGACTCCACCGGCCCGGGCCGCGCGAAGCATCCTATCTTCTAGTTCCCGCCCTTCCTGGCTGCCTGTTTCGGAGAACCCGGCGGTAAAGAAGGAGACCGCTTTTACCCCTTTAGCGGCGCAGTCTCTGATTAGCTGGGGCGTCAGAGGTGCCGGAATACAAGCAATGACAAAATCAACCGGCCCTGGGACGTCATTGATGCTGGCGTAGACTTTCAAGCCGCAAAGCTCTCCTCCCTTGGGGTTAAGGGGGTAGACCTTCCCCTCAAAGCCAGAATCGAGCAGACAATTGAGGAAAGCCTGACCTATCTTGCCAGCGGCGGCGCCGGCGATGGCCACAGAGGTGGAGTTAAAGATTGAGTCTAGGGTGCTGTTTCCGTTCATGGCAGCAGTTCTGGGTGGGGATTTCGCAACTTCACCCGTGGCCGGGCAATTCTGATTTCATGTGGGTAATAATGATGGTATGCTCATCACACGGGGCTGTCAAGCTCGCGCCCGAGGCGGGTTTCAGGATTGTTTGCAGCCTCTCGGCTGGAGTGCGTTTGGTAGCAAGTTCACCCGCGGGACATTAAATGACCTTAAAGCAAGCTGCTCGCTGGTTATCATCGTGGCTGCGCTCAGGTGCGCACACTTCCTGAGTGTCTTTGCTACCTTAACTCGTTCGCCGCTTTCCTCTGCTCGTGCCTTGTGGTATCCTATGCTGTGGAAGGCATGTTCTTTGGATGATCGCTATAGTCTCCAAGTTTAGGAAAGCAGTTTGAAGCTAGACTTGCATACTCACTGTCGCGAAGCGACAGGCTGCCCGAACCCTACCCTAGAAATTGTGAAGCAGATTGCAGCCGCGGCGAAGACACGAGGTCTGGATGGGATCGCTGTCACCGAGCACTATACCAAGGCTTATGGTTACGAGGTGAAGGAGATAGTTGACCGTTATCTCGACGGTGAAATAACGGTTATCCCCGGTCAGGAGACGGATAAGGTTTTCCTGGGTACTGAGAGAGGAGTGTTGCATGTGGTGGAGCTATACCTGCCGGGAGATGTCACCTTCCGGTTCATAGCGCATCCCGGCCACCCGTATGTTAAAAACCTCGATTCCTTAATAGATGATGGCATCCACGGTATTGAGTTCAGAAACCCACTTCACGACGAAGATATGGATAAGGTCAGGATAAGGGAGCTAGCTGAGAAGCATGACCTCCTCCTTTTATCAAACAGTGATGCTCATGACTTGAGCGATATCGGCAAATACTATAATGACATTGGTATAGAAGAGCTGTGTGCTCGGGCCATGAGAAGCTAGTCAAGCGTGGGCTTCCGGGTTATTAGAGGAAAGATAGTTATCTTTGTGGCAGGAAGACCAGGCTCTGGGAGTGGCAATTGCCCCAGTCTCTATGGGAGGTATGACAAAGGGTCGCCTCATGAGTTTCGGGGGCGGCTAAGTTGACATAACTTACTAAGAATCTCAGATATTCTTCTCCTTCCTTGCGGAAGGACGAATACGTTGATAAACGATCTCGGGCCGAGGGGGCTTTGAAATCTGAACACCGCCCCACTATAATGGGGCTACCGGGAAGCGGATGGACACGGGGTCGTAGCTCAGTGGCAGAGCGGTCGGCTCATAACCGATTGGTCGTTGGTTCGAATCCAGCCGACCCCACGAATAAGGGATGACGTAATCCCGATTTCCTGAGAAGCAAGGCAGGCGGATTATCATCCTCCGAGTGGTTTACGACGATGACAATAGTGAGTCCCACAGGTTCGGTCTGCCTTTATCCTCGCTTCGTTCCTGAGTCGCAAGAATTTATAACCATTGCCAGGGTCGGCGAACAGGCCTTAAACGCACTACAGCGCGTTTGAAGGGTGAGGGGAAGTTCCTGCAGGGACTTCGGTAGTGGCCAGCGCGCGAAGCCTAGCCTGATTGGTGGAGCGGGCAGGCTTGCTTCTAAGTTGCGCCTTTTGTATTTAAGCTGAGGCCGGATGGTATAATGTTGCAGAACACATCCACTAAGGAAATCACTAATCTGGAAGGGTGTGGCTCAAAAGAGTAGCTATGTCTTTTGATGGAGATTTTGACGTAAAGACTATAGTTAGAGATTTCGCCTCTGGTTTGCGGATGGCTGATGAGAAAAGGCCCCAAGCTAAATCTTACCGCCCCGGCATCGGTCCCCATACGGAAAAGGAGACCATCCAGCTTGGTGTTGCCGCGCTGCTGGCAGTACCGAGTTCTCCCTACAACGGCCGAGTGTCACTTGAAGTACCCTATCCGAATAGCCCCCGCGCCAAATGAGATGTTTGCCTTGGCCTAAGTCCCGACTGGCAGTGGGTCATCGAAATCAAGATGCTGCGATTGATGGGGGATAACGGCAAGCCAAACGACAACATGCTAATGCATATCATTTCTCCTTATCCCGGCCACAGGAGCGCTGTGACGGACTGCGAGAAGCTGCTGACTTCGGGTCTTCGAGGCCGAAAGGCTGTAGTCATCTATGGGTACGACTATGACAGTTGGCCAATGGACCCCGCAATCGAAGCGTTCGAGGTTCTTGCTCGTAGCCGCGTGTCTTTATCGAATCCCGTTGTGGCAGAGGTATCAGGGTTAGCCCATCCGGTTCATCAAAGAGGACGTGTGTTTGGATGGGAGATTGCCCCTTACCCCAGCGGCGCCCTGTAGAACTTCAGGCCGCCTTTGAAAGGGACGAGAG
>JBGOXA010000097.1:0-6525 GCA_041478915.1 Dehalococcoidia bacterium | reverse complement strand
TCGCGGGCAGAGCCGCTGCCAGCATGGAAAGCACCACAGCCAAAGCTGCCAGCGGTGCGAGCACAAAACTCAGCGATTTGATCCTTCTCATCATCACTCCCCCTTGAATTTTGTTAAGGCGCAGTCAAGCTAGGCTAAACAATTGAAATTTCAAGCTGATCAAAGGTGTTCTCTATTATTTTGTCTCCTGCTGGTTCGATGTCTGTATGCTACCTGACTTCTGACAATCTGTCAATCGTTGTTCCCCATCCAGCCGTGTCAACTTCCTTCCCATTTTCTTCAGCTCCTGGGTGGTTGGCTCAAGATCTGAGTCCAATACGGAGAGACAACTTGTCATAGCTAACCAGACATCTTAGCCGTTGACCTTTAGGGGACATGTTGAACTGGATGTTAATCTGAACTTGTGGTAGTCTAGCTAGAAAGGCTCCGTACGGTAGAGAATGTCGAGTTCAAAGGAGGTGAGCTATGAGAATGAGGAACATGTTAGTTGGGCTGGTGGTGGCAGTCCTGTTGTCCAGTGCTGCCTTTAGCTTTTCTGGGTGTGCCGGTGAGCAACAGGCTTGCACAACAGGAGACCGAAGTGAAGTGACGCGATGCGGCAACGGCTATCGATTTGACAGTAACGGATGGACCTATGTGCACATCGAAGGCCAACCATACGATAGAGGATTCCAGCATGGATACCTGGTGGCTCCTGAACTTGAGGACATCCTGAGGAGTCTCAAGTATCTCACCTACTGGAACACGGGTATGGAATGGGAATTCTTCGTGGCAGCGGCCGAGACCCAGTTCTTGAGTTATATAGACCCGGAATTCCTGGATGAGATGAAGGGCATCGCTGATGGAGCGCAGGCTGCCGGCACAAACATGAGCTGGCAGGAGGTCCTGGCCTGGAATGATTATGAAGAATTGGTCGACTACTGGTGGCCCAGCCAGCCAGAGGGTGAGTTTGCCAGCGTTGATTATGACCATTGCAGCGCGTTCATAGCTACAGGAACGGCAACCGAGGACGGAAAGATCGTTATGGCACACAATTCATGGGACGACTTTGCGGTAGGGCAGTTCTTTAGTTTGATTTTGGATATCCAGCCCGCCAGCGGTCATCGTATGTTTATGCAGAGTGCACCCGGATTCATAGACAGTATGACCGACTACTTTGTAACTGACGCCGGACTCATGGGGACGGAGACGACTATCGGCGGTTTTGGCAAATATGACCCCAATGAAGTACCCGAGTTCGTCCGTGTCCGTAAAGCTATGCAGTATGGTAATACGCTAGATGAGTTTGTAGAGATTATGCAGAAGCAGAACAACGGCGGCTATGCCAACAGTTGGCTACTTGGCGACCTGAACAGCGGCGAGATTATGAGATTTGAGCTGGGATTGAAATACTCCAAGATCGAGCGTACCAAGGATGGTTACTTCATCGGTTTCAATGCTCCCACTGACCCTCAGATCCGCAACCTGGAATGCTCCAACACAGGTTATGCTGACATCAGGCGGCCGACAGGTGCTCGCCAGGTGCGGCTGACGGAACTCATGGAGAAATACTATGGCAAGATCGATCTGGATATAGCCCGGAAAGTTATCTCTGACCATTATGACGTGTATCTGAAGAAGGACAATCCTTGCTCGCGTACCATCGATGGTCACTATGAACTGGACCCATTTCAATACTACGCACTAAGGCTGCCCTTCCAGCCGATGGGAGCAGTGGACGGCAAGGTTATCGACAGTGATTTGGCGAGAGAGTTGAGCTTTTGTGCCCGGTGGGGTAACTCCAGTGGTATGTCGTTTGATGCCGAGAAGTTCCTGACGGAGCACATTCAGTATAGCTACCTTGGGGGATATCTGAAGGATAGGCCAAGTCAGCCCTGGACCATTTTCAAAGCCGGGGATGGAGCCTGATCATCTGGCAATATATGAACTAGGAGGGCTTGTCTGTCAACGGCAGTCTTCTGCTCCTCCGGATAGGAAGAACTGTAGACCGCCTTGCGTGCCAGACTTAACTCTCTCCGCCTAAGGGATTTATGCTAGAGTCTTGTCCCTTTTCCTTCTGGCTCTGGCAACAATGATAAGCTTGGTAGGGTGGGCTTGGCCCACCAATTTCGTTGACCCGGTTTTCCCAGTAGCCAGGACCGTCAGAGAAACCGCTCATGCTCGTTTGCCTCTTTTGTCTGTCCTGGCACCCAACGACAGACACAGCCGATCGGCCTACGATGGCCCTGTCAGGTCAGGGACCTGACAAGCACCTAGGATGAAAAATTCTATTTTCACAGAAATGACATATGTGTGGCGGATTTGCTTGTGTTGTCATTGCGAGCTCGCCGCAGGCGAGCGTGGCAATCCCAGGGCGGTGAGGCATCACCCCACCAGGATTGCTTCGCTCCGCTCGCAATGACAGAAAAAGGCTGCACTCACTCGAGTCATACGGTATTTTCGTATCAATGACATCAATAAACAACTGCCATGAAGTCTTGCTCAGGCCTAGCTTTTCTAATATACTTGTGCCAAACGTCTGAAGAGACGAGAAAATGAAGTAGCCTGGCGTTACAACCTGGCTGACCGGGTGCGGATACCAGGCTACGGGCAACGAGGGAAAAGGCGCTTTGCACTGGTTCGACGACCACGGCTGGAAGGTCCTGCTGATTATCGTTCTTGGTGTGGCCATCTATTTTGTGCTGCGCCGACTGGCCCCGCCGATTATCAGGAGGGCGGTCAGTGCCCAGATGCGTGGACAAGAGGATGAGGAAGTCAAGCAGAGGGTAGACACTCTCTCTAACGTGATCGTCAACACTGCGGCGGTGGTGGTGGCCATCGTGGCCTTGTTCACCATCCTGGATGAGGTGGGGGTCAGCATTACGGCTGCCCTGGCAGGCTTCGGTATTGCCGGGATCGCCATTGGGTTTGGGGCCCAAAGCCTGGTGAAGGATTTGATCTCGGGAGTCTTCATCCTCCTGGAGAACCAGTACGCCGTGGGTGACTGGGTAAAAATAGCCGGCGTGGATGGGGTGGTAGAGCAGGTGAACTTGAGGAGGACTGTCCTGCGAGATATGGACGGCACAGTGCACAGCATCCCCAACGGTGAGATAACGGTGGCCAGCAACTACACCAAAGAGTGGTCTCGAGTAAACTTGAATGTCAGCGTGAGCTACGAGGCAGACCTGGATCACGTGATAGAGGTGATAAACAGGATAGGGAAGGAGATGGCAGACGACCCATACTGGGGATCGCTTATGCTCACCCCTCCTCATGTCCTGCGCGTCGACGCCTTTGAGGATTCAGGCATAGCCATCAAGATACTGGGCGACACCAAATCGACCAAGCAGTGGGAGATAACGGGAGAGCTGCGAAAGAGGATCAAGAAGGTTTTTGATGCAGAGGGCATTGAAATCCCCTGGCCCCACACCAAGGTTTACTTCGGGAGTCGCCCCGGAGCAGCGGGAGGCGAGAGAGGTGGAAAAGCCGTCAAAGCGAGCGGAGACGGCTGAAAGGCATGAAGTTGGAATCAGACACAGTGATGAGGGCCTGCCGTCATCCAATTAAATAGACGATTGGCTGGCATTAGGTGTGACCAATGACCGGAGACGAAATCAGGAAGGCTTTTCTCCAGTTCTTTGAAGGCAAGGGGCATACTGTTATCCCCAGTTCCTCTTTGGTGCCTCGGGATGACCCTACCCTGTTGCTGACTACTGCGGGGATGGTGCAGATCAAGTCCTACTTCCTGGGCCTGGCCACCCCGCCGAACCGCCGCTTAGCCTCATGTCAGAAGTGCTTTCGCACCAGTGACATCGACTCGGTGGGGGATAATATCCACCTCACTTTCTTTGAGATGCTGGGGAACTTCAGCGTGGGTGACTACTTTAAAAAGGAAGCCATTGAATGGGCCTGGGAATTTGTCATCCAATGGCTCAAGTTGTCACCTGAGCGCCTGTGGATAACCGTCTTTCTGGACGACGATGAGGCCTTCCACTATTGGCGAGGGATAGGAGTTCCGGCCGAAAAAATTGTGCGGCGAGATGAGGAGGACAACTTCTGGGGGCCAGCCGGTGACTCGGGCCCTTGCGGGCCATGCAGCGAGATCCACTACGATTTTGGAGAGGAATTTGGCTGCGGCAAACCCGACTGTGGGCCGGGGTGCGATTGCCCTCGATTCTCCGAGATATGGAACCTGGTCTTCACACAGTATAACCAGGATAGGGAAGGAAAGCGGATGCCGCTGCCTAAGCCCAACATAGATACCGGTATGGGGCTGGAGAGGACGGCAGCCATAATGCAGGGCAAGAGATCGGTCTACGAAACTGACCTGTTTGCGCCCATAATAGCCAGGGTGACCGAGATAGCTGGAAAGAGCTATGGGCATGATGAAGCCGTCGATCGGGCTATCAGGATAGTGGCCGAACATGCCCGGGCCGTTACCTTTCTTATTGCAGACGGGGTTTTCCCCAGCAATGAGGGGAGGGGTTATGTGCTGCGGCGGGTGCTACGACGGGCTGCTCTGTTTGGCAGAAAGTTGGGATTGGATGAGCCTTTCCTCAATGGGGTGGCAAACATAGTTGTTGATAAGATGGGGCGTCTCTACCCCGAGTTGGCGAGAAATCAAGAGTTTATCCTTCAGATCATTGGTCTGGAAGAGGAGAGGTTTGGGCAAACGCTTGATACTGGTCTTAATTTTCTTAATGCGGCATTGGGAAAGGCAACTGAGGCAGCGCAAAAGTTTGCATTGAGCTCGACATTTGCATCCAGAGTTAAGCAAGTGCAGAAAATAGGCCAGCAAATGCAAAGAGCTATGCCAAATCAGGCATTCTTGCAGGCGCTTCAGCAATACCAGAAAATAGCTCAGCAAATGCAAAAAACTATGCCAAATCAGGCATTCTTGCAGGCGCTTCAGCAATACCAGAAAATAGGCCAGCAAATGCAAAAAACTATGCCAAATCAGGCATTCTTGCAGGCACTTCAAGAAACACAAAAATTTGTAATTCCTGGCAGAGAAACATTTAAGCTTCACGACACCTACGGCTTTCCTAAGGAGCTTACTACGGAGATAGCTGCTGAAAAAGGTTTCTCCGTTGATTATGAGGAGTTTGAAGCTGAAATGGAGCACCAGCGAGGGAGGGCGCGGGCGGCACAAAAGGTGCTACCCCGAGAAGAAAAGGTCGTGATTACCGAGAAGGGGATGTATACGCCCAGATTTGTGGGCCATAAGAAGTTGAAATGCCGGGCTCGGATTTGGCACTTGCTGGTAGATGGTAAACCAGTCAAGAATGCGAGTGAAGGCCAAGAGGTGAGTGTCTATCTTGATGACACACCCTTTTATGCCGAAATGGGGGGGCAGGTTGGCGATACCGGCGAGATAAGGGGGCCTCACGGCACTGTTAGGGTTGAGGATACCGTCAGAAGTGGCGATGGCACTGCTATGCACCGGGGCAAGGTTGTAGATGGCACGATTTCGGATGGTGCTAGGGTGACAGCAATGGTGGACGAAAAACGCCGTCTGGACATCGCTCGCAATCATACCGCGACGCACCTTCTTCAAGCAGCCTTGCGGCAGGTGCTGGGGAAACATGTCCGCCAGTCCGGCTCCCTGGTGGCTCCGGAGAGATTCCGATTTGATTTCACTCATCCTGGGGGCATAAGTAGAGAACAAGTACTATCGATACAGCACATAGTGAACGAGAAGATAAGGGAGAACCTGCGGGTGACGGCCAGGACCACGTCTTATGGGGAAGCGGTGTCCAAGGGTGCCATCGCTCTTTTTGGGGAAAAATATGGGGATACGGTCCGCCTGATGGAGATTGGCGATCCACCCTTCAGCATGGAGTTGTGCGGTGGTACGCATGTCTCTTCCACCGGCGAGATAGGTCTGATGTATATCACCAGTGAAGGCAGTATTGGAAGTGGAATACGACGCATCGAGGCTGTTACCGGGAGGGGAGCCGAGGGTTTTCTGGAACAACGTCTTTCCACATTGGAAACACTGGCACAGGAACTGGACACTTCCCCTGACGCAGTACAGGCCAAGCTGTCTGCTGTGCTGGCTGAGCTGGATAAGGAACGCAAACGGGTGGTAGCGCTGGAGAGCCAGATGGCCAGGGAGACGGCGAAATCATTATTGCCCTCTGAGTCTGAGAGGGAGGTAGTCGGTGGGGTGACGGTTGTTAGGGCCAGGGTACCGCCCGCCAGTCCCGATGCCCTGCGACAGATGGGTGACCGACTGAAGGAGCAACTGGCAACAAGCGGGGCGATTGTATTAGGCACAATCTACAATGACAAGCCTAGCTTTGTGGTGATGATTACCCCTGACCTGGTGGCCAAGGGATTTCATTCTGGGGAGATTGTGAAGCAAGTGGCGAAGGCGGCTGGGGGTGGGGGTGGTGGCAAGGCTGAGCTGGGACAGGGCAGTGGTAAAGATATAGCGAAGCTGGACGAGGCACTGAAAACAGTCCCGAAACTCATCGCTGCTCATTATGATAAAGACTCTGGGATGTGGAAGGGGACTGGGTAAAATATCATGGGAGCAGGCCG
>JBGOXA010000047.1:0-8663 GCA_041478915.1 Dehalococcoidia bacterium | reverse complement strand
GACAAGGTAATTCAGGAGTTTATCCAGACGAAGACAAAGGCCGAGCTGATGGAGGGCACGGTTCAGAGGGGGATTATGCTTGCCCCCTGCAATACAATCGATGACCTGGTCAACAGCCCCCATCTATGTGAGCGGGGTTACTGGGAGGCTGTAGAACACCCTGAGCTGTGTCAGTCCATTACCTACCCTGGCGCACCCATCAAAATACCAGATGCCCCCTGGAGGATCAGTCGTCGTGCGCCGCTCATAGGCGAGCACAACCAGGAGGTATTCGAGGGCGAGCTGGGACTCTCCCCGGAACAAATGGGCGTTCTGAAAGCAAACGGGGTTGTCTGATTCTCCCACCAAATGAGATTGGAGATGGAGGTCAAGATGGCAAAGCAGGTATTTGAGGGACTACATGTTGTCGATTTCTGCTGGGCAGCTGCTGGGCCGCAAGTCGGCCGTGAGCTGGCGGAGCATGGAGCATCGGTAATTCACGTTGAGAGTCACCGCCGTTTGGATATCCTGAGGTCGTCGCCTCCCTTTAAGGATAATATCCCGACTTTCAATCGGAGTGCCTTTTTTGCTGAGTACAATGCCAACAAATACGGGATCAGCCTGGATTTGGGCAATTCAGGGGCCCGCGAAGTGGTCAGGAGACTGGTGAGTTGGGCCGACATTGTGGGCGAGAGCATGGGCCCCGGCGCCATGGCCAGGCTGGGTCTGGACTATGAGAGCTGCCGAAAGATCAACCCCCGGATCATTTACTTCAGCACTTGCATGCTCGGACAGTACGGGCCACACCGTGACTTCAAAGGGGTTGGCACCCATGTCAACGCGCTCGGTGGATTCTGCGCGGCCACGGGTTGGCCTGACAGCGAGCCCACTCAGATATTCACCGCCTATTCCGACTACATCTCGCCATGGTACACGTTGATTGCCGTCATGGGAGCTCTTCTGCGACGTCGGAAGACAGGGCTCGGGATGTACATGGAGCAGGCGCAGCTAGAGGCGGCTGTCAGCTTCCTGGGGCCTCACGTGCTGGATTATGTGGTGAACCACCGCCTGCTTAATCGAAGGGGAAACAGGGACCGCTATATGTGCCCGCACGGCGTCTATCCCTGCCGTGGCAGCAATGGTTGGGTGGCCCTTGCGGTGACCAACGACGATGATTGGCGCCGTCTGTGCCATGTGATGGGTGACCCCGAATGGACGAAAAACCCAAGGTACGATTCCGTCGTTGGCCGCAAGGAAAACGAGGACGGGGTGGACCGGTTGATCGGCGAGTGGACGAAAGATTTTCTCCCGGAGCAGGTGATGGCCATGCTTCAAGGAGCGGGTATCGCTGCCGGCGTGGTGCAAACGGGTGAGGACCTGCTCAGTGATCCTCAGTTCAAGCACCGCGAGCATTTCCGGGTCTTGGACCATCCTGTGATCGGACCCCAATCGTATCATGCTCCTGCGTATCGGCTATCCCAGACTCCCTGTGTGATAACCAGGCCAGCCCCATGCGTCGGAGAGCATAACCAGTACGTCTATAAGGAGATATTGGGCTTCTCCGAAGATGAGATTGCCGATATGCTGGTAAACGGTGTCATCACCACCGATGCGGATGCCCCTACAACAGTCACTGTATCGTAAGTTATCGTAGGGCTAACAAGAGCGCATAGATCTCGGAGGGGGTCGATTTGTCCTAAAACGACTAAAGCGCTACACTTGTCGTTTAGGCACAGCTTAAAGTTCGGCAGAGGACTGAGGCGATTCCAGCAAGAATGGAAAGGAGGACATTCATGGAAAAGCGACCTTCACCACAGACAGGTAGAGGCGGGTATTTGGAGGCTTTGCTCAATAGCTGCCCTCACGCTGTCATAGCTATTAATAGCGAAGGGATAATAACATTTGTTAACAAGGAAGCCGTTAGACTTATCGAATGTCAGATGCATGAGCTTGTTGGCCAAAGCATAGTCACTATGTACGAGAGTTTAGAAGCTGCCAGAGAAACAAATCGTAAGCTCTATGCGAGTGGTGGGATAGTTCATGACCATGAATCTACGTTGAAGACAAAAACGGGGAAGCCAATCCCAGTACGTGTTTCGGCATCTCATCTGAAGGATAGTTCAGGTAACTACATAGGAGCTGTAGGCTATTTCCAGGTATATAGGCCTTGGCCCACTGCTGAGGCAAAGGTCAAGGCGTATGCTGAGGAACTGGAGGCAAAGCTCGAAGAATGGAAGGACCTGGGTGCTCCTGTGTATGAGCTTTATCCTGGACTTACAACTGTGGTGGTAGTCGGGCGCCTTGACGCTAGCCGTATTGAGCGCATCAGGAGTAACCTCTTGAGCCATCTAAGGGGTCATAAGACCGCAGTCATTCGCATCGACCTGTCTGCAGCCTTATTAGACGATGCTCCCTGTGTTGCCAGCGAGCTACTAAAGACAGTTCGTATTGCTCGATTGCTAGGCGCAGAGAGCATACTTACCGGCATCGATTCATGCCTTGCTGAGGCACTGGAACCATTGGTGGAAGATCTGAACTTAGTCAAGGTCTTCGGTTCCAGAGATGCTGCTCTGCAGGCGGCACTTAATGTCATCGGCTTTGAGATCCGCAAGAAGGACTAGATCGGAGAAGCAGGGCTTGGACAAGGTTTATCCCAACATAGATGAAGCAGTAGCTGATATCCCTGACGGAGCTTCCATTGCCATAGGAGGCTTTTTCACTGCGGGCACGCCGATCCCCCTTATTCGAGCTCTAGCTAGACAGGGAGCTAAGAACTTGACCATAATCTGCCAGCAGATGGGGCCAGGAAACGAGGACATCATCCCACTGATTGTCAACAAGCAGGTGAAGAAAGCAATTTGCAACTACCCCTTCTATCGTTCAGCCAGCAAAGGGGCCAGCTCTCCCTTTGAGCAAGCTGTTCGTGCCGGTGAGGTTGAATTGGAGGTATATCCTATGGGTACCTTTATTGAGAAATTGAGGGCTGGTGGTGCCGGAATCGCCGGCTTCTATACCCCCACGGGAGTAGGCACAGTCGTTGAGGTTGGGAAAGAAAAGAGGGACTTTGGAGGACGGGAGTATCTTCTGGAACTGGCCCTCACACCTGACTACGCCTTTGTTTATGCCTATCGAGGAGACTGGATGGGCAATCTCGCCTGCCGTAAAACGGCCAGAAACTTTAATCCAGAAATGGCTGCAGCAGCGAAGGTAACCATTGCTGCAGTAGAGAACCTGGCAGAACCGGGGAAGCTAGATGCTGATATGATTCATGTCCCATGTATCTATGTCCAGCGAGTAGTAAAAGTAGAGAGACCTAGCTATTACCCTACTATTGAATAATGAGTGCTTGAGGAGGAAATAAGTGGGGAAGGCAGCAAAGATACCCCGAGGACTGTCTAGAGAATTGATGGCCCTAAGAGCGGCGAAAGAACTGGAAGATGGAACCTATGTTAATCTGGGTATAGGCATACCGACTTTAGTCTCTGACTGGATCGAGGGTAGAGACATCGTGTTGCAGGCTGAGATTGGTATGCTCAACACCGGTCCATTAGCTACCCGAGAGAATGTGGATCAAGATCTTATCAATGCCAGTTGTCAACCAGTAACTGAGTTGCCAGGGGCTTGCTACTTCTCTAGTGCCGAGTGCCTTGCCATGATCCGGGGTGGCTACATGGACGTTGCCGTTTTGGGCGCCATGCAAGTCTCTGAGAAGGGCGACTTAGCAGGTTGGAATAACCCGGAGAGGGGATTCTCGGAGGATATTGGCAACATCGGCGGATCTATGGATCTCGCAGTTGGAGCCAAGAAGGTCATCGTAACCATGACGCATGTTACTGCCCAGGGAAAGCCTAAGATTCTGAAGGAATGTACCTATCCTGTTACGGCGCGAGGTGTAGTCAAGCTTATCGTAACTGACCTGGCTGTCATTGATGTCACCCCACAGGGGCTTTTGCTCAGGGAGACAGCTCCTGGATTGACTGCTGAGGACGTTCAATCGCTGACTGAACCCAAGCTCACGATAGCGCCCGACTTGAAAGAAATAGAGCTCTAGGCAGCCATAGCGAAGCTCTTCAGCCCATCGATTCTAAACTTGTGGCGCAGACATCTCCCATAAACACAGTCGTCTCTGTGTCCTAGCATACTAGCAGAGGCAGGAAGTTTGCGTCCTTTCATCAGGTGGGACGCCTCACCAGACTTACCGCTTCGACATCACATGTTGGGACGCATACGCCACATCCGATGCAGAGTTTTATGTCAACATCAGCCAATTCGTTAACCTGTATTGCGTCCACTGGGCACCGATCAACGCAGATCCCACATGCGTTGCATCTTTCCCCATCGATCTGCGATATGAAAGGAGAGGGAATAAAGGTCGGTGCGCCCATCTCATAGGTGCGGAATATGCCACAGCAGTTGGCACAGCAATTGCAGATCTGGCCGTTGAGGTTGATGGTATGAACAAGGCCGTCATCGTTGCATTTCCGCAGCAGTTCCACAGTCTCGTCATGGGTGAGCTGGCGTGCCATGCCATGCTTCACGGCCCACCGGCTCAGCGCTCCCGTATGGAGACAGGTCTCCAGCAAGTGATCACAGGGGTTATCAGGGTTGATGAGCCACTGGGAGAGACGGCATGGGCAGGGGGAGACGCTCCAGTGGCCCGCATCCTTGATAGCTTCGGCTAGATCTTCAGAGGGAAGGGCATCGCCAGGCAGGGCTGCCATCGCGGCCCATACCGGTGTATAAGGGAATCCCAGCTTGCCCAGTCTTTCTTCAGCGAATTCCTTCAGCACCTGGTGCAATGCTTTCCCCAACTCCACGGTATAAGGGAATCTGATATTGCACCAGAGGCCGGTTTCGGTGAGACCGCCCGCTGACATGCCCGTCACCTTAAAGGTGGGGTCTTCTTCACCGGGGTCGTAGATGATGGTGCCCTTGTCGGCCATAGCATGAAGCCTCTGCTTCAGTTTGGCCTTGTCCATGCCCGTCTTTTCGGAGAGCTGATCCAGCGTTCCACCTGAGAGGCGTACCTGGAGTGCCAGTTTAGCCTCATCGGGTGTGAATTGCAGTCGCAGCAGCTTCAAAAAGGCTGAGGTTTTCGGCATACCCACCACATCCTCTTTGTCTTCCATTTCTGCCAGTTCTTCGTAGACGCCTTCGTTTGACATTGATCTAATCTCCTTCACTATGCTTGGAAAGCTGGCTGGAGGTCAGTCTCTTTTCTTGAGGAATTCTTCGATTTCCCTAGCCAGTTTCTCACTCTCCTCCACAGTTAGTCCAATGTTGTTTTCTAGCTTGCGGATATACTCATCAAGCTCAGGAAAACGGTTTCTTATTTCAGTCATCTTCTCGTCTTGCCTTGCCACTTCTTCATCGAGGTCTGCGAAGTCGATCCCTAAGTCAAGCCTTATGTCAAGGAACTCAACGGTTTTCCTCCAAGCCCACGGGTCATCGGTTGACACCAAGTAGAAAGGTACTGGCACCCAGAGGCTTGCCCCAGCGATGTTTCTTCCCTTGGCCAGCCATAGCAGAAAAGAACCCAAAGTTGGCCTTTGGCCAGGAGGGGTTTCGTAATCCATATCGATAGATATGTCATACTGCTTCAAGACCTTTTTCACCTCTGCGGAGTTCGCTATGGCGAGCAACCTTCGGAGGGCAGTATGAGCACTCAAGGAAACCATGCCACCAATACTGTACAGTTCTTTGGCCTGGCAGTAATGTTCAGCCACGTCTAACACTGAGTTCAGGAACCTATGCCACTCGAATCGAGGCGAGTTACTCAGGAAGAGCACCAGATTCTTTCCTTCGCAGCAATAGAATTTGCTTTCTGGGAACTGGGCTACATCGTCTTCTATGGATACTCCCCCCAGCGGGAAGAAGTCCGGGAGTTCGATTTCTCCAAACTCTTTGCCTGCCAGTTTCTCCGTCAGATAGCCAATGACCTTTGGCCCCAGGTTGCCAGCATCTTCGTTCCAACCCACTACCAGGGATGAGCTTCGCAATTTCGGTTTTCCGTAGATTTTGAACGGCTGCTTTTCCAGCAACTTCAGTCTTCCTTATGTTCTTTCTTGGAGAATTTGGCGATGCCTGGTATAGGACTTCGAAAATGGCAGTCACCTGACGGCCCACACACACATAACCTGCACCAGCATCCTTTGCTTTTTCAGCTTGTGCAGAGCCGGAACCATAAGTTACATCGTCGCAGTCTTTTAGCTTCTCCGCTTCACTTACAAAACACCATCCACCTGTGCATGGTGCATACCGTACACACATCTGCCCCCACGTCATCCTACTTGAGAAGCTGACGCGACAGCGCGAAACCGCCGATCGTTCTTGGGTTCTTAGACTAGAACCAACCTCCGTTCATGGTGGAACTGACTTCTTTCGTGCATGTTCAGCGAAACAGCCTCGACTTTCTGACCGTCGATCTCCAGTTTGGCATCACACTCACATACCCAAGTCATATAGGCGCGGGGCGAGGTGCCCTCAGGCCCAAGGCAGTTGGGTGCTGGATACCGCACGAAGTGCTTCATCCGGTGAGTCACCGTGCCGTACATCATGGGGGTGTCAAACGTCTGCACTAGCTTGCGAGCGTAGCTGATCCTCATCAACGGTTCCATTTCAATCTCGCTGGCCTCAGTATAGATACCATCCTTCACGTAATCGATCACCTTTTCCCCTTTGAGAAGCCACATCCTCTTGAACCTCTGGTAACCCCACTTCTCCGCAAAGTCTCCATCAAAGAATTGTATCGTGTGGTTGGGAAGATAGATGTGCCCCCAATACCACCACTGGAAGGTATCGAAAAGGCTGATGTTGCCCCACTGGTGATCAGTATAGCCCTCACCCTTAACCGGAATCTCGTTACCACCGACAATCAACTTGCCGCTAACCTTGGACCGAGGATGGATCACGTGCGTCCAATATGTGTCTGTACGCGGCTCCTGGATGCGGCCAATGAAACAGCCGTCTGGAGGCTCCCTTACTCCCTGTGTCACGTTCTCATAGACCAGGTCCATGCCTCCTTGAGCGCCGCGGAAATGAATCTCCCACCTGGGGTGCCCACCCCGTGCATAGTTCTCGCCCCACTTCCCATCGCAAGTCTTGGTGGAAGCCGATGTCTCGTGAAGAGAGAAAATGGGCTGCATCTGTATCGTCATTCCATCAGGTGTACTGATGCATACATCGACACTTCGATGCTCCGGGTCCTTGGTCGTCCCTGGATAACCACAATACCAGTTGCTCCACAGCGCATAGCCATTGTCGAAAACGGCGTCAAAATACCACCACTCGTACGGTGCACAATGCCAGGCATTATCCTTGGGGGCAGGCTTGTAAAAATCCGGATTTCTGATCACGATCTAACCCTCCTTTTTATTAATTCGCATTTCGGATTTCAGTGCTACTAGAAAACAGCATCTATGGCTTACAATAGCGGAGAACGAAGGTATGGCACAAGACCACTGCTGTCAACGGCTAGCCTTCCTCCGCCAATATACGATCCATCACCTCCTTTCTCTCAAGAGGCCATTTAATCTTGCCTCAGTTTCGAAATTAGATTCACCTTTGCCGCTCCAACTCCTTGCCACAGGGTAAAGAGCCGCAGGAGTAGTTGGTGACATCCAGGCTTGATGGATTGCTGCCAGACCCTCTTTACTCCTTTACCATGGGCAGCCAATCGGTAATCCTCACCAGAGCCTGCTCCTGGGCATTATATTCCAGGATAACGATGTCGTCTATTAAGTAGCGTTTAGTCAGGCTGAACCCCCACTCCGGGTAGTAGCCTTTCCACATATCACCCGTAGTCTTGTAATTCATGGCGGCATCAAAGAAGGCTTGGCCTGTCAAATTCTCTGCCCCCACCTCTTGTATTGCTTGCTGCAGGACCTCGAAGATGGCAATTATCTGGTGAGCCGGACCCACATATTGTACACCACCACCCCTGATTTCCTCGGCTTCCGATGAGCGGTATTGCTGAAGGAGCTTCTTAGCCAGATCGACAATAGGAGTCGATTCATTCCACAGCATAGATTGGTTGGCGGTCAAGCTTCCGTCAAGGCCTTGCCAGCCAACCAGGTCCACGAAGAAGCGTGTGTAAGAACCCATACCACTCGGATCAATCATCTTCCCCTTATACCCCTTGGCTCGAAAGTCCTTTAGAAAGTAACCTATCGGCATGCCGAAGGAAGTTATATAGTCGCAGTCTTTCAGCTTCTCCGCCTCGATATTAAAGGTCATCGCGCCTGCGGGAGCAAGATAAGCACCGACGTAGTCAAACTGGCCGGGATGGTTCTGAATATATTCCTTTATCGCCTCATCGCTGCCCACGGAATCGGGAATGCTCCAGCCTGCTAGGCCAATCTTGGGAATTCCCTGGCCTTTCCAGTCATTCTCGCTCACCCATTTCATGAGGGTCTTCATGGCCCAAGGGTTAGGGTTCGAAAAGCCAAATACCCATCCCGGAGGGTCAAATACGCCTAGGTTGGCACCCATGGCGGCTATGACGACCTTGTCCCTCTCCGCAAAAGGTTTCAATGCATCTGCAGTTGAAGGCTCAAGAGTAATAACTACCTTCGCCCCCTTGTTCTTACACCACTCATAGCCAAGCAGGATCCTGGCAGGATCGAACTGAGTATCGTAGGCAGCAACCTTTACTTTCACCCCAGAGATAATGTTTTCATCGTTGT
>JBGOXA010000229.1:0-3595 GCA_041478915.1 Dehalococcoidia bacterium | reverse complement strand
CGGGGTGACCGTGATAGTCCAGGTCCATAGCCAGGAAGGCCACCTCCGCAGCGACGTCGCAGTACCTGAACCTGTCGTTGAACTCGATGCAGTCATAAATGCAGATGCCATTGATAAAACAGACATGGGCGCTGTGAAGGTCTCCGTGACAGTCCTTTATCTTACCATCCCGAACCCTTTTCTCGAAGAGACTGGCGTTCTGCTCGGTGAACCTATCTGTGAAGGCTTTGATAGCTTCATACTGCTGCTGGGAGATAGAGACCCCGATGTATTCTTCTGTCTGGACGAAATTCTCTTCGGTATTGGTAAGCACTGCATCTAGGCTGCCGTACTTGCTGATATCCGTGCTGGTCTCAGCCTGCTGGTGGAAGCCCGCCACCTTTTCCGCCACCCGTTGCGCCATTTCCTTAGATACCTCGTTCTTCGAGAGCAAGACGTCCATCATCCGCTCCTCAGGCAGTTGGCGCATCTTCACTGCGTACTCCACCACCTCCCCGTCGCCGCCCAAAAGGAGTTTGCCACTCTGTCTGACCAAGGGTACTACCTCTAGATAAACATCCGGAGAGAGGCGTTTATTCAGCTTCAATTCCTGGTGACAGAAGAACCTCCGCTGCTCCAAAGTGGAATAATCAAGGTAGCCCAGGTCAACAGGCTTTTTTACCTTGTAGACATAATCTCCAGTCAGGAAGAGGAGGGACATTTGCGTTTGAACCAGTCGCACGCTCTCGGGGTTATCAGGATACGTCTTTGGGTCGAGCAGTGCCCGGATCAACGATTTCAATTCCGCCATACTTTTCCCCGCCCAACTGCCCGCAATTAGCCCTTCAGCCAGGCCAGCAGTTCCTGTGCCACCCGCTGATGATTAGCCCTGGACACCATGACCACCTCCACCCTGGGGTCCTGCTTGATTCGGTCAGCCCAGGGGTGGGGAGCCAGCATGATAGTACCCAGCAATTTCTTCCCGCTATCCAGGGCTTCCAGCACTGCCTCCCTGAAAGCCGGCGAGAATAGTTCCATTTTCCCTATCTCGTCAACCACTACTATGGCACACTCTTTTGTGGCCCGACGTAAAGCAGCGACGCCGACGTCGTCTAGATTGTCGACGGTTACTCCGTACTTACTCACCCGGTGGGGGTTCTGAAGGTCAACGTGCGCCAGGATAGCGCTAGCTCCGTCCAGAGTGACTATCTCAAAGCCTTGCCTCACCCCTTGGCTCCGTATCTCTCTGGTGTAGAATCCCCCTGCTCTTTGCTTTGCTGCGGAAATAGCTTCCTTAATCAGGGTTGTCTTGCCTACGCCAGGCGGCCCGGTAAGGAGATAGGCCTGATTCATGGATTAACCGTCTTTGTGTATTCAGGGTTTCGATTTGGCCTCAGCTTTTTTCTTTCCTTCAGTTTCTTCCTTTTCACCCTATGCTTACGCAAGGCTACTCTCTTTCCTTTGTTCATTGCCTTAACACCCTGTCAGAGATTTGCCTTCCTTACATTGTTGTTCGGAGTTTGCCTTACACAGATTTTCCTCATCTCGACCTTCTGGAGGAAGCCGCCACAAATCTGGAGATGGAGCGGTCATAAGTCCTCTCAACTTCCGGTGGGAAAAGGCACCCTGGCAATTCGCCGAGAGCACGATGGTAAAGAATGCACTGACAGCATTTCCCCTTCCTGCTACACGACTCGTAAGTACAGGTGCATTTTGCCTTATTGACTTCGACCTCGCATTCCATAGCCGTACTCTCCTTCACATTATATATCGTTTCCGCAATTTGGCAGAGAGCTCTGCCAGAAGTTCCAGGGCCATCTCGGCTGCACCCAACGAGAGAGAGGCTAGGCCGCAAGATGGAGTGAGTAACCCTTGTTCAACTAATTGTCCAAAGCGAATACCGTCCCTGGTAAACGGGGCTATGGCCTCCTCCAGGCGGTCGTTCAGGCTGGCGGTGGTCTCCTTCGCTACGGATTCCTCGTCATTGGGGATGATGCCCCAGGCGATGGTGCCCCCTCGCTCCAGGAAAGACTTCACCTCAGCAGGGTACGTGCTGAGGGTATCGGGGTAGTTGTACGCGTCGAAACTCAGGATATCAATCGGCAGACTCAGTGCCATGGACCAGTCGGCACTGCCGCAGCAATGCAGCCCCCTGAGCCCAGCTATGCCGCCTAGCGTTTCTTTCATAAGGGCGATTACCCGCTCTGTAGGAAGCGAGACAAAAGGCGAGCCCAAGGAGGTCAGGTACGGTTCGTCAACGAAGATAATGGTGCTGGATGACTTTTGACTAAGGGCTTTCTCCTGCCAGGAGGCCTTCAACCGCAGGTGCCTGGCCAACGCCTCTGCCAGGGTCTCATCATAGATTACATAATGAGTGCCATCTGTCACAGACAGCCCCCAGCTTATAGGTCCAGTTATCTGTCCTTTAACAGCCAGAGGGGCGTCGATTCTTGAATTGAGGAAGGCATGCAACCCAGCCGCGTAGTCAGGGCTGATGGCATACCTTCTAGCGTCCTTTTCTATATAGTCTCTATAAAGCTGTTCCAGGGCTGGATCGAGATCCTGAGAACGGTCAACAGAGATGCGTTCCTCCTCTACGCTGATGTTGATCCCGGGGAAGCCTTCGGCGTACTGGACATACATATTTTCTCTGTAGGAACGCTTGGGCAATTGTGGCCAGCACGGGATGGCCTGGAGATAGCGCAGAAGCAATCGGCATGCCTCTTCAGGACTGACGTGAGGCATACTTCCGATGACGGTGGGCAAACAGCCAAACTTGATCTTGGGAGGCATAGCGATACTACTTTACATAACTGCCGATAAGCAAATGCAGCTTTTGCTTCAGTGCTGTTGGAATGACTTCCGGTGCGGTGATGATGGCGTCTTTCAGGGCAGTAGCGCACTGGCATTCCCGTTTCTTCGGGATTTGAGTTACCGCCCTCTTCAAGATCTTCTTGGACATCTCCACGTTTCGCAGCAGATTTTGTATCACCATCCCTATAGTGACCGTCTCACAGGTCTCGTGCCAGCAGTCATAGTCAGTAACGAAGGCCAAGGTGGCATAGCAGATTTCTGCCTCCCGTGCTAACTTGGCCTCAGGCAGGGCGGTCATGCCGACGACGCTGGCGCCCCAGCTACGGTAGAGGGACGATTCTGCCTTTGTAGAGAAAAGGGGACCTTCCATTACCACGTAGATGCCGCCATTGTGCACTCTGGCCCCGGCTTCGCTGGCTGTTTGATCCAGGATGCGGCTCAGCACGGGGCAAAAAGGCTCGGCGAAGCCAACGTGGGCCACCAGCCCGTCTCCGAAGAAGGTATTCACCCGGCTCTTGGTACGGTCGATGAGCTGGTTGGGTATCACCAGATCCCCGGGGTGGATTTCTTCCTTCAAGCTGCCGACAGCACTGACCGAGATTATCCATTCCACGCCCAGTGATTTGAGGGCATAGATGTTGGCTCTCGCCGGAATCTCTGTAGGGCTGATGCGATGCCCTTTTCCATGCCGGGGAAGGAAGGCCACTCTCGTCCCTTCCAGGTTCCCCACTGTAATGGCGTCGCTTGGTTCACCAAAAGGTGTGCTGATCCTCACTTCCTGGACGCTGCTCAGGCCATCTAT
>JBGOXA010000147.1:0-5231 GCA_041478915.1 Dehalococcoidia bacterium | reverse complement strand
GTAGCTATTACGTTCTCGAAGCTGATTGCATAGAGACGGAGGAATTCGCAGAGAGAGCAGATACCCACGGGCGTAGCCCGTGGGACCATGCCCCTCAGACTTTGTCAATGTTGCTGCCTGTTGAGCGAAAGGACTATTGACATGGTTCATGTCAAGTGCTATAATGTGAAGTTGGTAATTGGATATAAGTAGCTGAACCGAAATGAAAGGACTTGATGAACCATGAGAGAAATATCTGGCGTTTACGTCATGCGGGTAGCTTCGATGCTTACAGGCATGCATCCGCAGACCTTGCGCAAATACGAGCGGGCAGGCCTGGTGATGCCGTCGCGCAGTAACATGTTGCGGCTGTACTCGAATGAGGACGTTGCCCGCCTCAGAATGATTAAACATCTGGTGGACGAGGTAGGGTTGAACCTGGCTGGCGTGGAACTGGCACTCAGCATGTATGACAGTATCCTCAGTATGAGGAGGGAGCTAGCCGCGGCTGAGATTGGTGGTGAGTTGGGGCAGCGGCTGGCGGGACTGCTTGACGAGATGCTGGAAATTTTGGGAGTAGAACAATAAGCAATGCTAAACCAGATAAGAACGAGTCGTAGCTAAATACGTTTGATGATAAGGAGGTAAAGAGATGGGAAAGGCTGTCGGAATCGATCTAGGGACTACTTTGAGTGAGGTGGCGGTGGTGCAGGGTGGGGAACCGGTTGTTATTCCTTCTGCTGAGGGCGGTAACACCGTTCCTTCGATAGTGGCCGTGAGCAAGACTGGGGAACGCCTGGTAGGGCAAGTAGCCAAACGCCAGGCGATCGTGAATCCAGAGAATACTGTTTACAGTATCAAGAGATTCATGGGTCGTAGGTGGGGAGAGCCGGCGGGGCGGGAGCTGCCAGTGGAGGAGGATGCGCGCCGTAAGACCTACAAGGTAACGAAGGCACCTAATAACGATGTGCGGGTGGTGATGGGAGGCAAAGAGTACAGTCCGCCGGAAATATCGGCCGTGATTCTGCAAAAGCTGAAGGCAGATGCAGAGGCTTACCTTGGTGAGCCGGTCACGGACGCAGTAATTACAGTCCCGGCTTACTTCAATGACTCCCAACGGCAGGCGACCAAAGACGCTGGCAAAATCGCTGGTCTCAATGTGCTGAGAATAATCAACGAGCCAACAGCGGCCGCACTAGCCTACGGATTGGATAAGAAGGGGGAGGAGAGGATCGCTGTCTATGACCTTGGAGGTGGTACCTTTGATATTTCTATTCTTGAGATTGGCGAAGGCACCTTCCAGGTCAAGTCTACCAGCGGTGATACTCACCTGGGCGGTGATGACTTTGACCAGAGGGTCATCGACTGGCTATGCGACGAGTACAAGCGAGACCAGGGTGTAGTAGACCTGCGGCAGGATAAGATGGCTCTACAGCGGCTTAAGGAAGCTGCCGAGAAGGCCAAAATTGAACTCTCCACCGTCCAGCAGACGGAGATAAACCTTCCCTTCATTACGGCTGACGCCAGCGGCCCCAAGCACCTGAACATTACCCTAACTCGGGCGAAGATGGAGCAGTTGATAATGGACCTGGTGGAGAAGACCTTGGGTCCCTGTCGCCAAGCCCTGACTGATGCTGGAAAGACCGCAGCCCAGATTGATGAAGTAATCCTGGTTGGCGGTCAGACGAGAATGCCCCTGGTGCAGAATAAGGTGAAGGAATTCTTCGGTAAGGAACCGAACAAGGGCGTCAATCCGGATGAGGTAGTAGCCGTTGGTGCTGCCATCCAGGCCGGGGTTCTCCGGGGGGAGGTCAGAGACGTGCTGCTTCTGGATGTGACCCCTCTTACCCTGGGTATTGAAACCCTTGGTGGGGTGATGACACCGCTCATCACTCGGAATACCACCGTTCCCACCTCCAAGAGCGAGGTATTCACCACGGCAGCGGACAGTCAGCCCAGTGTGGAGATACACGTGCTCCAGGGTGAGCGACCCATGGCAAGGGAGAACAAGACCATCGGACGTTTCATGCTAGATGGCATTCTGCCGGCACCGAGAGGAATGCCGCAGGTCGAGGTCACCTTTGATATCGACGCCAACGGCATTCTGAACGTGTCGGCCAGAGATAAAGGCACCGGACGTGAACAGAAGATCACCATCACGGCTTCCTCGGGGCTCTCTAAGGAAGAGGTGGAAAAGATGGTGCGGGAGGCGGAGCTACACGCTGATGAGGACCGCAGGAAGAAGGAAGAGGCGGAAACCAGGAACATGGCCGATAACATGGCCTACAACGCCGAGAAGACCATGCGTGAACAGGGCGACAAGATACCGGCTGACCTGCGCTCGGAAGTAGAGGGCAAGATAGCTGGGGTTCGCTCGGCTCTCAATGGCAGCGATAACCAGCAGGTACGGCGCGCACTGGATGAGCTACAGGCCTCCCTTCAGAAGGTAGGTGCTGCCGTTTACGGCCAGGCCGGTGCGGGTGCAGGCAGACCTCCTGGTGATGTACCGCCGGAGGAACCGCCGCCGGATGGCACCGTTGAAGGCGAGTTCAGAGAAGTATAAGGCAATTTGTCTAGAAGCGTGGTTACTGGGGTGATTGAGCTTGGCCCGATCACCCCAGCCATTGAGGTAGCGTAATGGACATAAACAGGTTTACCGAGAAGGCCCAGGAAGCTATTGCGGCTGCCCAGAAGCTGGCAGGGGAAAGAAATCACACCCAGATTGAGGTGGAGCACCTGCTCTACGCTCTGCTTGACCAGGAGGGTGGGGTTGTCCCTCAAATCCTGGGCAAGCTGGGGGTGGATGCTGCTCAGGTAAAGCAGCAGATAGCGGGTGAGCTACAGCGTTTGCCGCGGGCCCGCGAGCCAGCGCGAGCATTTCCATCCCACAATCTGAGCCAAATCCTGGAAGGTGCTGAGAAAGAGACGGCCGCCTTCAAGGACGAGTACGTCAGCACTGAGCACCTGCTTTTGGCCATTGTGGAGCAGGATGCTGGTGCTGCTGGCCGGATACTGAAAGGCTACGGGGTAACCAGGGAGCGCATTTATCAGGTGCTGACCTCAATACGCGGCGGGCAACGGGTGACGGATGCTAGCCCCGAAGGTAAATATCAGGCCCTGGAGAAATATGGCCGCGACCTGACTGAGATGGCCCGCCGGGGCAAACTCGACCCGGTGATTGGACGGGATGATGAGATCAGACGGGTGATGCAGGTGCTGTCGCGACGTACCAAGAATAACCCGGTGCTCATTGGCGAGCCGGGGGTGGGCAAGACGGCGATTGCTGAGGGCCTGGCGCAGCGTATTGTGCGGGGAGATGTCCCTGAAGGTCTGAAGAGTAAGCGGATTGTGGCCTTAGACCTGGGGGCGCTCGTGGCAGGCTCCAAGTACCGCGGCGAGTTCGAGGAGAGGCTCAAGGCGGTGCTGAAGGAGATCCAGCAATCAGAGGGTCAGGTGATATTGTTTATCGACGAACTGCATACGGTGGTCGGGGCTGGAGCGGCTGAAGGCGCTATGGATGCCTCAAACATGCTCAAGCCGATGCTGGCACGCGGTGAGCTTCACTGCATCGGGGCCACCACGCTGGATGAGTACCGTAAGCATGTCGAGAAGGATGCTGCCCTGGAAAGGCGCTTCCAGCCGGTGCTGATTGACGAGCCTTCAGTGGAGGATACCATCTCCATACTGCGCGGCCTGAGGGAACGCTATGAAGTCCACCACGGCGTACGCATTAAGGACTCCGCCCTGGTGGCTGCCGCGGTGCTATCTAAGCGCTACATAAGTGACCGCTTCCTGCCCGACAAGGCAATAGACCTGGTAGACGAAGCTGCTTCCAAGCTGCGTATCGAGATAGATAGCCTGCCAGCGGAACTAGACGAAGTGAACCGCCGCATTATGCAGTTGGAAATTGAGAGAGAGGCTCTCAAAAAAGAGAAGGATGATGCCTCCCGAGAGCGGCTGGCCGAACTGGAGAAGGAACTGGCCAATCTCAAAGAGGAGAGCAGCCGCCTCAACGCGCAATGGCAGGCGGAGAAGGGGGATATCCAGGCGTTGCAGCAGCTCAAGGAGAGGATAGAGCAGGTCCGCCATGAGATAGAGAGGGCGGAGCGCTCTGCCAACTATGAGCAGGCAGCTCAGTTGAAGTATGGTGCGCTGGCGGAGATGGAAAGACAGCTAAAGAAGAAAGAAGAGGAGTTTTCGGCCAAGAAAGGGCAGCGGTTGCTGAAAGAGGAGGTGGATGAGGAGGACGTGGCTGAGGTAGTGTCCCGCTGGACGGGAATTCCGGTGAGCCGGCTGATGGAGGGTGAAATCCAGAAGCTGCTCCAGATGGAAGAGCGGCTGAACTTCCGGGTAGTGGGTCAGGACGAAGCCCTGACGGCCGTGGCCAACGCCATCCGCCGTGCCCGGGCTGGCCTTCAGGACCCCAATCGGCCCCTGGGCAGCTTCATCTTTCTGGGGCCAACCGGCGTCGGCAAGACGGAGCTAGGGCGGGCGCTGGCTGAATTCCTCTTTGATGACGAGCGGGCCATGGTGCGGCTGGATATGTCGGAGTATATGGAGAAACATACCGTCTCCCGCCTCATCGGTGCTCCTCCGGGATACGTGGGGTATGAGGAGGGGGGGCAACTGACCGAGGCGGTACGGCGTAAGCCTTACAGCGTCATATTGCTGGATGAGATAGAGAAAGCCCACCCCGACATCTTCAATGTGTTGCTACAGATACTGGATGATGGTCGGCTGACTGACGGGCATGGCCGGACGGTGGACTTCCATAATACGGTTCTTATTATGACCAGTAACCTGGGCAGCCAGTGGATTGTGGACCTCGGCCCAGGTCAAGATGCGGAGATTAAGCGGAGGGTGATGGAGGCCATGAAAGCCCAGTTCCGCCCCGAGTTTCTCAACCGGGTGGACGAGGTGATAATCTTCCATCAGCTCACTAAGGAGCACCTGATGAAGATTGTGGATATCCAGCTTGCCAGCCTGAAGAAGCGGCTGGCGGACCGGCACATTGACATCGAGCTTACGTCGGCAGCCAAAGAATTCCTTGTGAAAGAGGGCTATGACCCGGTGTATGGAGCAAGGCCCCTGAAGCGCACTATCCAGCGGCTCGTCCTGGACCCTCTGGCGGTGGAAGTGCTGCGAGGAGGGTTCAGGGATGGGGACACGGTCGTCGTTGATGCCAAGCGGGGCAGCATTTCGTTTGCCAAGAAAAAAGAGGCGGCGCTGCCGGTGTAAGGCGTCCTGAGTAG